>NZ_JAWOWL010000019.1:0-96741 GCF_033340395.1 Vibrio sp. 1159
TACGGCCAAGAGCAAGAAATCAACATCAGCGCAAAAGCGGGTGACGATATCGAAGAGCTTGCGACTTACATTAACGGTCAAACTGACCTAGTGAAAGCGTCAGTAGACCAAGACGGTAAACTGCAAATCTTCGCTGGCAACAACAAAGTTGAGGGCGAGGTCGAGTTTTCAGGTGGTCTATCTGGTGAACTAGGTTTGGGCGAAGGCAAAAAGGTAACGGTAGATACTATCGACGTAACCTCAGTTGGTGGCGCACAAGAATCTGTTGCTATCATCGATGCGGCACTGAAATACGTAGACAGCCACCGCGCAGAGCTGGGTGCATTCCAGAACCGTTTCAACCACGCAATCAGCAACTTGGACAACATTAACGAGAACGTGAATGCGTCGAAGAGCCGTATCAAAGATACTGACTTCGCGAAAGAAACAACGGCAATGACCAAATCACAAATTCTATCGCAAGCGTCAAGCTCAATCCTTGCGCAAGCGAAACAAGCGCCTAACTCAGCGCTAAGTCTGCTAGGTTAATCTATTTAACAAAGCAAGAAACCAAAGCCAGGCTCATCCCTGGCTTTTTGCTTATTGGCTATAACGATTCAGATGTGTCCTGACATTATGTTCGATAAGGCATTCATATCGATTAGATGATCTCTTTAAATTCCAATGTTTCTGCGATGGTGGCGCAGAGACACCTGAGTCAAGCAGCTGCGCAAAATGTTGAGTCACAACGCAACCTAACTTCGGGGTTTCGAATCAACTCGGCGAGCGATGATGCGGCAGGTTTACAGATATCGAATACTCTCCATGTACAAACGAGAGGGCTTGATGTCGCCTTAAGAAATGCACACGACGCTTTTTCTGTTGCTCAAACAGCGGAGGGAGCATTGCACGAAAGCAGTGACATATTGCAACGCTTACGCTCTCTGGGGCTTCAAGCAGCAAACGGCAGTTATGACTCAAGTGATCGGCAAAGTATTCAATATGAGGTCGTAGCGCTGCAAGATGAGCTTGATCGTGTCGCGATCACGACAACATTTGCGGATAAAAACCTGTTTGATGGATCTTACGGTTCACAAAGTTTCCATATTGGCGCGAACGCTAATTCAATCTCTTTGACGTTACGTAACATGCGTAGCCATATCCCAGAGATGGGAGGGCAGCATTATGTTGGTGATGCGATCGATAAAGATTGGCGAGTCACTAAAGATAACCAAACCCTAAAAGTCGAATACCAAGACAGTAAAGGGCAAACCCAAACGGAATCCATTGGACTCAAATTGGGTGACCGTATAGAACAGGTCGCCACTTACATCAATGCTCAACAATCGATAGTGAATGCTTCAGTAACGGAAAACAACGAACTGCAATTCTTCGCTTCTACGATGAAGGCGCCAGAGGGTGTGGTTCTCGATGGGAGTTTAGCGGATGAGCTTGATGTGAGCGCTGGTCAATTAGTCACAATGGATGACATTGATATGTCGACGGCAGGTAAGGCTCAGCTTTCAGTTGGGGTGATTGATGCAGCAATTAAGTACGTTGATTCGCACCGAAGTGAAATTGGCAGCTTTCAGAACCGTGTAAACGGCTCGATGGATAACTTAAATACTGTGAATCGGAGTGTTACAGAATCCAAGAGTCGAATAAGAGATACAGACTTCGCAAGAGAATCTACGGAAATGGTGCGTTCTCAAGTGCTCCAAGATGCGACAACAGCGTTATTGGCTCAGGCAAAGCAAAGGCCGAGTTCGGCACTTGGATTACTTAGCTGAGCGGATTTCATTGATGTAAGTCGATTAGAAACAAAATTTCAGGTAATAAAAAACGCTGCCAATGGCAGCGTTTTTTCGTGTTCGATTAAGTAAAAATTACTTAGTTACACGTAGAACTGGAGTTTCACCAACAGTTACAGAACCAGAAAGCTTGTTTAGCTCTTTGATTTCGTCCATGTTAGAGATAACAACTGGAGTTAGCGTTGACTTCGCTTTCTCTTCTAGAAGAGCTAGATCGAATTCAATTACAGTGTCGCCAGCTTTAACAGTTTGACCTTCTTCAGCGATACGCGTGAAGCCTTCGCCTTTTAGTTCAACTGTGTCGATACCGAAGTGAACGAAAAGCTCAACACCGTCGTCAGACTCGATAGAGAACGCGTGATTAGTTTCGAAGATCTTACCGATAGTACCGTTTACAGGAGCTACCATTTTGTTGCCTGCTGGCTTGATAGCAATACCGTCACCAACGATTTTCTCAGCGAAAACAACATCTGGCACGTCTTCGATGTTTACAATCTCACCAGAAAGTGGCGCGATGATTTCGATAGCACCAGCGTCAGCGCTGTCATCAGATACAAGCTTCTTAAGTTTGTCAAACAGACCCATTGTGTCATGCTCCTAAGGTTTGGTTTTATTCTGTCGAATTATAGTATACCAATATAGCTCATTAGACGACTTTTTTCGCCGTCTAATGGCCATTAAGTATTGAATTACTTGGTACTACCGATTACTGAGCTTTCTCAGCAATAAACTTTTCTACCACGGCTTCGATTTCTTCTGCTGTCGGTAGAGAAAGGGCTTCTTCAGCCATTGCTTTCACTTCTGCGAAGTTAGAGTTACGAACTACTTTCTTCACTTTAGGGATTGAAATGCCGCTCATTGAGAACTCGTCCAGACCCATACCTAGAAGTAGAAGTGTTGCACGCTCGTCACCTGCAAGTTCACCACACATACCAGT
Source organism: Vibrio sp. 1159 (assembly GCF_033340395.1). Classification (NCBI taxonomy): domain Bacteria; kingdom Pseudomonadati; phylum Pseudomonadota; class Gammaproteobacteria; order Vibrionales; family Vibrionaceae; genus Vibrio; species Vibrio sp. 1159. Next base: position 2,728 of record NZ_JAWOWL010000019.1, read on the forward strand.
CCATTTACCTTCTGCGTGAGAAGCGTCGATAACTTGCTTGATCACTGTAAGTACAGCTGGTGATAGTGGGTTGTATAGGTGAGAAATCATCTCGTTACCACGGTCAACCGCTAGCGTGTACTGAGTTAGGTCGTTTGTACCGATAGAGAAGAAAGACACTTCCTTCGCTAAGTGGTGTGCGATCGCAGCAGCAGCAGGAGTTTCAACCATAACACCGATTTCGATGTTTTCGTCGAACGCGTGGCCTTCAGCGCGTAGCTCTTCTTTGTACTCTTCGATCGCTTTCTTAAGCTCACGGATTTCTTCGACAGAGATGATCATTGGGAACATGATACGCAGTTTGCCGTGTGCAGAAGCACGTAGAATGCCACGTAGCTGATCACGAAGGATTTCACGACGATCTAGACTGATACGTACAGCGCGCCAGCCTAGGAATGGGTTCATCTCTTTTGGAAGATCCATGTATGGGAGATCTTTATCGCCGCCGATATCCATAGTACGGATGATCACCGCTTGACCGTCCATTGCTTCCGCAACTTCTTTGTACGCTTGGTACTGTTCTTCTTCAGTTGGCAGCGCAGTACGATCCATAAATAGGAATTCAGTACGGTACAGACCAACACCTTCACCGCCGTTACGAAGGATACCGTCACAGTCTTTCACTGTACCGATGTTACCGCAAACTTCTACACGGTGACCGTCAGTCGTTTCTGCGTGTAGGTCTTTCAGTTTCGCTAGCTCTTCTTTTTCAGCTAGGAATGCTGCTTTAACCGCTTTCGCTTCTTCTAGCTCAGCTTCTGATGGGTTAACAACAATCTTGTTGTTCATTGCGTCAAGAATCAGCATGTCGCCATTCTTAACTTTCTTCGTGATGTCGTTAGTACCAACGATAGCTGGAAGCTCAAGTGAGCGAGCCATGATTGAAGTGTGAGATGTACGACCGCCGATGTCACAAGCAAAACCAAGCACGTAGTCTAGGTTAATTTGTGCAGTTTCAGATGGCGTTAGGTCGTAAGCAACAAGAATTACTTCTTCGTTGATATCGCTAAGCGAAACAATGTTGATGCCTAGTGCGTTCTTAACAAAACGAGAACCGATATCGCGGATGTCAGTTGCACGCTCTTTTAAGTATTCGTCGTCTAGAGACTCAAGAGCACATGCTTGCTCTTCGATCACTGAGTGGATAGCGTGATCAGCAGTCATCTTGTCGTTTTTGATAAGTGCTAGGATTTCCTCTTCTAGCTCTTCGTCTTCAAGAAGCATGATGTGACCTTCAAAGATCGCTTCTTTTTCTTCGCCAAACGTTTCAAGCGCTTTTTGCTTGATAGTTTCTAGCTGAGCTGCAGATTTGTTACGAGCGTCAAAGAAACGCTGAACTTCAGCTTCTACTTGATCGTCAGAAATAGTGTTTGTGTTTAGGACAATTTCATCTTCTTGAAGTAGTAGTGCTTTACCGATTGCAATACCAGGAGATGCTAGGATGCCTGAAATCATAGCCTTACCTTAAGTTTGGTCAACTTTATAAAACGGGAGAATAATGGGTGCGCTAACGAATAGTTTTAGCTTAGTTTTGAGCCTATTTCCAACGAAGCCATTTTGCTTTCACAAAATGGCTTCTGGAGTAGGAGACCGGATTAGTGTAGTTGGTCCATTAGAGCAACTAGGTGGTCAACTGCTTGCTGAGCTTGTGGGCCTTCAGCAGAAATAGTAACTTGAGTACCTTTTACTAGGCCTAGTGTTTGTAGTTTGAACAGGCTCTTAGCGCTAGCGCTTTTACCGTTAGAAGTCACAGTGATGTCTGCGTCGAATGCTTTTGCTTCTTTAACAAACTGTGCAGCTGGACGAGTGTGAAGGCCGTTTTCTGCTGTGATTTCTACTTGCTTCTCGTACATGTGATATACCCCAATAAATGTATTTTTTTGTTAGTTTGTGACCAGATTTTAGCTTAACTGCTTTACATCTTGTGCGCTAGCACGGGAAGAGTTCAAAGCGCGTCAGTTCTGATACTAGTCAAAAGTTTGGTAACTACGCAACTGTTTGCGTGCGTAATCACTTTGAAACCTTTTTGTGTTCTGCTTCTTTATTTTGAAGCTAGAAATAAAACACCCTGATATTACCAAAGGTAGGGCAGGGATCAACAAAAAAGCCCCTAAACGGGGCTTTTTTAAACTAAAAATTGATTTGAACACATATTATTGTTGGTTCTCTTTTTCGGTAAAGATACCTGCAAAGAGTGCTGTACTTAGGTAACGCTCACCGGAACTTGGCAAGACAGTTACAATTGTTTTTCCTTCAAATTCAGGTAGTTCCGCAAGTCGGTTCGCTGCAACAACCGCTGCGCCAGATGAGATACCAGCTAGGATACCTTCCTCTTCCATTAGGCGACGAGCCATCTCAATCGCTTCTTCTGAGGTAACTTGCTCAACACGGTCAATAATGTCTAAATCGAGGTTACCAGGGATGAAACCAGCACCGATACCTTGAATTTTGTGTGGGGCAGGTTGGATTTCTTCGCCAGCAAGTGCTTGTGCAATAACCGGAGACTCTGCTGGCTCAACTGCAACAGAAGTGATGGCTTTGCCTTTTTCACCTTTGATGTAACGGCTTGTACCTGTGATAGTACCGCCCGTACCAACACCAGCAACGAATACGTCGATTTCACCGTCTGTCGCTTCCCAAATCTCAGGGCCCGTAGTCTTTTCGTGGATTTCTGGGTTCGCTGGGTTGTCAAATTGTTGAAGAAGTAGGTACTTCTCAGGGTTGCTTGCTACGATTTCTTCTGCTTTAGCAATCGCCCCTTTCATGCCTTTCGCCGCTTCAGTCAGCTCAAGGTTCGCGCCTAGTGCTTTTAGTAGCTTACGGCGTTCTAGGCTCATTGATTCAGGCATGGTCAATGTTAGCTTGTAACCGCGAGCAGCCGCTACGAATGCTAGAGCAACACCTGTGTTGCCACTGGTAGGTTCTACAAGCTCTACACCTGGCTTAAGAAGGCCCGCTTTCTCTGCTTCCCAAATCATGTTTGCACCGATACGGCACTTAACACTGAAGCTAGGGTTACGCGCTTCAATTTTCGCGAGAACTTTGCCTTTACTTACTTTGTTTAGACGAACGAGAGGTGTATTACCAATAGTAAGAGAGTTATCTTCGTAGATTTTGCTCATAGTGATGTTCCTTCATTACACGTTGTGTGAATATGGATAGAAGAATATGCGGTATGAAAAAAAGGGAAAAGGATTAAAAAGTTATATCTTATTAGGTTGGCCCAGAACTTGATAAAAGAAAAGGGAAAAGCTGGCGCTGATCCCTTTCCTTAATCTCTAATCGACTATCGTTGGTGCTTAAACTCCGCGACCCACATAGCGGTTGCACCACATATTGCTACAGGCATGACAATGAGGTTCAAAATTGGGATCGTCGTAAATACAGACACCAATACCCCAAAGCCATAGGCCTTACCTTGCTTTTGTTTCAATTTGTAACGCATGTCGTTAAATGGGATTTTGTGGTTATCAAACGGGTAGTCACAATATTGAATCGCGAGCATCCAGGCGGTAAAGATAAACCATAAAAATGGGCCTACTGTTTGTCCAAGGGCAGGGATGAGCAATAACAGGAATAGGCCTATTGCTTTAGGTAAAATGTAAAGGAGCTTTCTCCACTCACGAGCTAAAACGCGAGGAACATCTTTCAGGACGGCAGTGAAACCATCATCATTTACTTTTTGTCCCGTTAAGTACTCTTCCACTTTTTCAGCCAAGAGGCCATTGAATGGCGCGGCGATAAAGTTCGCGAGCGTGCTGAAAAAATAGGAGAAGGTAGCGAGTATCGTCAGAGCGAGTAAAGGCCAAAGAATGTAAGTTAACCAGGATAAAAACTCAGGCAGCTGCCCAATCCAGCCTTCTATCCATATATTAAGGTTTGAAAATAGATAGAAGATGGCACCACCTACAAGCAAGATATTTGCAAGTAGAGGTAAGATGACAAAGCGCCTGATTTTAGGGGCAAGTGCCAATTGTATCCCGTATAGAAAATAACCGAACCCGGTTCTCTGCTGATTGTTTTGCTTCATGTCTATTTTGGCTTCGTGTAAATGAAAACTCATTGTACCTGTGAGGACTTTTCTTTCAATGCCCTGACAAATGACGTCTTGTTAAGTGGAATCGTGGCAAGAATCACAACAAAAAACGGAACTTCTTGCATTAAGTTGTTCTAAATCTACATATAGTTTTGGTAAAGTAAACGTATCATTCAGATTTATTGCACTTGGGTTGCTGCTCAAGGAACTGCGAGTAGTAAAAACAAGTATATTGAGAGTAAATAATGCAGGAATTGCGATTCGTACTCATTGTTGTTGGCGCATTAGCCATCGCGGCATTACTGTTTCATGGTTTATGGAGCAGTAAAAAAGAAGGCAAAGCAAAGTTTGGTAACAAGCCACTTGGTAAGCTGGATGTTAACCAAGAAGACAAAAATGATCTTGTTGAGAAAGAACGAGACTTCGCTCCCGCTCCTGAAGATGACTTTGAGATCATTCGCAAAGATCGCAAAGAACCAGATTTTGGGATGGCGAGCTCTTTCGACAACAAGTTTGAATCTGACCCGTTATTCGGTGGTCCATCTGAAGTCAAACAGACGCAGCAGGAGCCGGATGACATCCCTTCATTTGTTGCAGAAAAAGATAAAGAAGAGGACGTTGAGCCTGTTGTTCAAGCAACAGTAGCTGAAGAGCCATTCCAGCCCGCTGTGGAAGAAGACGCTATTCCCGCCGCGTTTGATATTACGGAGAAAGAACAGCAAGTCGAAACGGTTAGTGAGCCTGTCGTTGCAGAGCCTAAGGAAGAGCCAAAGCCAGAACCTGAAATGCAAGTGATTGTATTGAATGTGCACTGTGCTGGTGAAGAGCCATTTGTTGGTACTGCTTTATTTGAAAGTATGCAACAAAACGGTCTAATTTATGGCGAGATGGATATTTTCCACCGTCATGTCGACTTGTCCGGTAACGGCAAAGTGCTGTTTAGCGTCGCTAATATGATGCACCCTGGTACGTTTGAGCATGCTGATCCTGCTGAGTTTACAACGAAGGGTATTTCATTCTTCATGACATTGCCTTGTTATGGCGAGGCTGAACAGAACTTCAACTTAATGCTCCGAACTGCGCAGCAAATTGCTGATGATTTAGGTGGTAACGTACTTGATGACCAGCGCAACTTAATGACGCCAGATCGTTTAGCATCTTATCGACGTCAAATAGTTGAGTTTAATGCCGCTAACGCATAATCTTAACAGCAAATAATAATAGGGCTCCGGATGGAGCCCTTTTTCTTGAATTTCCCAACCTCACCGATTGAAAATACACGGGGCTTTACTATGTCTGAATCAGTACTTCAGCGACTAGAAGAACTAAAAGAGTCGTTGCATTACCACGCTGTGCGTTACTACGTGGAAGATAACCCAGAGATCCCTGATGCCGAGTACGACCGTTTAATGCGAGAGTTACTGGATATTGAAGCTGAGAACCCTGACTTAATAACCGTAGACTCGCCAAGCCAACGTGTCGGTGGACAACCTCTCTCTGCGTTTAGCCAAGTGACACATGAAGTACCGATGCTTTCGCTTGATAACGCGTTTGATGATAGTGAACTTGATAGTTTCCACAAGCGCGCGCAAGAGCGCGTGGGAAGCCTGAGTGTGAAAGAATACTGTTGTGAGCCTAAATTGGATGGACTCGCCGTAAGTTTGTTATATGAGAATGGCGTTTTAGTTCAGGCGGCCACTCGAGGCGATGGTACTACGGGTGAAAACATCACAGAGAATGTGCGTACGATTAAAGCCATTCCTTTAAAACTCAGGGGTAATGACTGGCCAAATCGTCTTGAAGTTCGTGGTGAAGTCTTTATGCCGAAAGCTGGGTTTGAAAAGCTCAATGAATTAGCAAGGAAGAAAGGCGAGAAAATCTTTGTTAATCCACGTAACGCTGCGGCAGGTAGCTTACGACAATTGGATTCACGTATTACGGCTTCTCGTCCGCTTAGCTTCTATGCATACAGTGTAGGCGTGGTGCAAGGCGCAGAATTGGCAGCAAGTCATTACGAACGCTTTTTGCAAATCAAATCTTGGGGGCTGCCAATGTGTCCGGAAACTAAGCGAGTTGAAAGCTTGGCGGATGTAAAAGCTTACTACCAAGATATATTGCAGCGTCGTGATGCCCTCCCTTATGAGATCGATGGTGTCGTTATTAAAATTGACGATATTGCCGTGCAAGAGCGTCTGGGGTTTGTTGCTCGCGCTCCACGTTGGGCGATTGCCTACAAATTCCCAGCTCAGGAAGAAATGACGACACTGAATGAAGTGGAGTTCCAAGTCGGTCGCACTGGTGCGATTACACCTGTTGCTAAACTAGAGCCTGTATTTGTTGGTGGGGTAACGGTAAGTAATGCGACGCTTCATAACGCAGATGAGATAGAACGTCTGCAAGTCAAGATTGGTGATCACGTTGTGATCCGCCGTGCTGGCGATGTTATTCCGCAAGTCGTTTCTGTCATCAAAGAGCGTCGACCAGAAACAGCTCGAGATATTGTTTTCCCAACTCAGTGTCCTGTTTGTGGTTCGCATGTTGAGCGGATCGAAGGAGAAGCGGTAACACGTTGTATGGGGGGCTTAGTTTGCCAAGCCCAACGCAAACAAGCGCTAAAACACTTTGTTTCTCGTAAAGCGTTAGACGTTGACGGTTTAGGCGATAAAGTGATCGAGCAGCTTGTTGACCGTGAGATGGTGAAAACTCCTGCTGACTTATTTAAGTTATCTGCGGGGGTTTTAACCGTACTAGATCGCATGGGGCCAAAGTCTGCGCAGAATATTGTGAATGCGTTAGAAAAATCCAAAGAAACGACTTTACCTCGGTTTTTGTATTCACTGGGGATCCGTGAAGTTGGCGAGGCAACCGCAGCAAACTTAGCAATGCACTTTAAAACGTTGGGAGCGATCCAAAATGCTACCGAAGAGCAGTTGATTGAAGTGCAAGACATCGGTGCTGTGGTTGCTCAACATATTACGACTTTCTTTAGTGAAGAACAGAACCAAGCGGTGGTTAAAGATTTGCTTGAACAAGGGATCCACTGGCCAGAGATTAATACTACTGAGCAGGTGGGGGAATTACCATTAGAAGGTAAAACAGTAGTATTAACGGGAACACTTTCTCAACTGGGGCGTACAGAAGCCAAAGAAGCCCTCCAAGCACTGGGGGCTAAAGTGACGGGTAGTGTTTCTAAGAAAACCGATATTTTGTTTGCTGGTGAAAATGCAGGTTCGAAGCTCGCAAAGGCACAAGAACTGGGTATCGAAATTAAAACAGAACAAGACTTACTCGAATTGATGAATTAAGTCTTCTCAAAAAAGCTAAAAAATAACTAAAAGCCCCGTATGGTAAGCATGCGGGGCTTTTTCTTGTTCATAATTAAGTGTTTTTTTATTGAGTAATTGATGCCTTTGTTCTTTTCAGTGATCAAGATCGAACCTTGGGTTATTGGTTTTTTTGGCTTTTTTAGTCTGCGAGTGACTTCAAGTTGATACTTTCAGGCTAAATTTAAATGTTTGATTTTAAATGATATTTTGTTGAGTTGTGTTGGTGTTGTTAAAAATAAGATCTGGATCAATAAGTTATATGGAACTTTGGAGTGGCTCATATTTTTTTAGAAAAAAAATAAGTTCCATTTGGATGTTTTTAGCTGCGAAGTTAGTCTTAATCACGTGGATACACGGTGTGTATGCAGGAACTAAAAAAAGCCAAATTAGAAATAATGAGGTTTGATCAGGAATTTACTTCTCTCCTTCGGCGGCCAACTAAAGGTGAGATAGAAAAATACAGCTATATCCATTTTTAGGAGTTTTTCCATGGACAAATTTTTTAAGGTTTCAGCGTTAACCGCAGCAATGTTTGGTGTTGTTGCTGTCGCTCCAGCTACAGCGTCTACTGAAAGTGCAGCAGGTGGCGAGTACGTAGAGAAAGTGAACGAATTTATGCAAGACTCAAGTCTGAATGCATTATTCATAGTTGATACTCGTTCACGAACTCGTACAACAGGTAAGCCCGGCGGTGAAAATGGTGACCGTTGGAGTCGTCTAAACTACTCTTCTTACAACGCAATTTTAGACTTCACTTCTGGCTACCACGATGGTTGGGTGGGCGCAGATGTTGCGGCTTACTACTCTGGCGATCTTTACAACGATAGTCTTTACAATTCAAACGAAGGCTACCTATGTAACGAAATCTCAACTTGTAACAACCTAGACTGGGGTGCAGGTGATGGTCAGCAGCTTAAAGTTTACAAAGCAGCGCTGAAATTCAAAGCAAACGAAAACTTTAATGCTCGTTTCGGTATGTTACAGGCTGGTGGTAACGGTACAATCGGTAACGTTTGGAGCTTTGTACCTGGTACTTACCGTGGTTTCGAACTAAACGCTAAACTTGGTGATTTCAACCTAAGCTACTTTGGCGCAGACCAATTTACAGCACCTTGGCTGCTTCACGAAGATGATTACGCACCAGCGCTTTGGTCTGACACTTCATGGAGCTACCTACACTCTCTAGGCCTAAACGGTAACCTAACTGACAGCTTGTTTATGCAACTTGGTTTGGGTCAAGCTACTGGCGTTCAATATGCAAATGGTGTTGACTGGGGTGCAGGTCAAGTAACTAGCTACCACAACGAGACTGATAACACATCTTACAAAGCGTATTTGAAGTACACAGTGAGCGATCGTACAACTCTAGCATTTGATTTCTACGGTGTTGATGACGATGTGAAATACGATGGTCTAGGTTTCCACACTGGTCTGTCTTTGAATCAATCTTTCGGCAAGCTAGCTTGGATGTCTGAGTTGCGCTACACAGACACAGATAACCGTGCGGACTTCGTTCCTCGTACTATTCATACATATGGTATGAACAATGGTACTTGGTCTCAGTGGTGGGACGCGCTGTCTGACTGGAACAAAGCGGGTGAGCTAGCATGGTACAACCGTCTATCTTACAACCAAGGTAACGGCTGGAACTACTACCTAGGCTTTGGTTACGGTACTGGCGCTGACTCTGCAGCAAGCGGAGCATCAGGTGACTGGGATTACGAAAGCGAATACGCAGTTAACGCAACAGTATCTTACTCACTACAAAGTGGCGCGCTTAAAGGTTCTACCATTCGTTTACACGGTACAATCCTAGAACGTGATGAGTACGCAGGTGCTGGCGATGCGGATGAAACAGACTTACGTCTACAAGTTCTTATCCCTTACAGCTTCCACTAATACTTAATTAGATAATAAAAGGAGCCGCTAGGCTCCTTTTCTATTTCACTTCTCGGCCGTCGTATATTTTGCAATATAACGGTGGCAACATATGTACATTACCGTTTGGCAACTCACACTTTATCTCTGGGCCTAACGTACGACCACCGGATGCACCATTAGCATGAGTGGTTAACGGAATTATGGCAAAAGATATTACTAATAGACCAGATAAAAATCTCATAATAATCACCTTAATATAAACTTTAAATATCTACGTGCTTGTATAAACCGTGACTACGCAGAAAGGCAAGGTTGAATAGGGCTATTATATCAAACTAAGCTCTTACTTCTTTACTATTCCCATTCCCCACCTCTAAATCGACACATTTCACTTGGAATATTCGTAACGTCGCCACTTGGCATCTTACATTCGACTATAGGTCCCAAATTAGTTGTACCGCCGTTTCCGTTGTTGTAGGCAAAGGAAGAAAAAGAAAAAATACCGCACAACATTAAAAAGAGAAGCTTATTCATAGTACATCCTCTTACTTACCAAATAAAAAGCACTCAACTTAAATGCTTATGCGTTAAGTATGTATCCGAGGATAAAAAGATCAAAAAATAATTCAATAAAGTTTTATTTTTTAAAATAAATTTAGATCGATAATTTACCTAGATATATTTCTATCTTATTGATTGTCGTGTGTTGAATAATTAAATAATAGGAAATGGTAGGTAGGGTATTAATAATATTACTAATACTTATTTTTTTCTCGATTTTAATTAAGGTAATGAAATGAAAGCAGTTGTTTAGATTAAAGTAATGGAGCATGATTTGCCCCATTACTTTGGCATAAATTAATTAGAATCAGGCTCAATGATTAAAATAATACCTTCAACATCGGTGATTCTTACGCGGGTACCGGCTGGAAGTGCTTGATCCGATTGTGCGGACCATGTGGTATCGGCTACCTTGATGCGATTGAGCCCGACGGAAAAGTCTTCTTCAAGGATAAGAGTACGCCCAATTAACTGCTTGTACTTTTGGTTCAGATCTCTTTCTTGGTCTTCTTGCTTGTCTTTAGACCATTGTCGTCGCCACCAAAGCCAGGTGGTGATTAAGCTGAAGCTTGCAAAGCAAAGCCATTGCAATTGCCAGCTCATTGGCAAAACGGTCATGAGTGCTCCAACGATAAGTGCAGACATCCCGAGCCAGAGAAAATACCCTGCGGTACCAAGTAGCTCAACTGCTAAAAGAGCAAAGCCAAACGCTAGCCAATGCCAGAAAGAGATACCTTCCAACAAACTAAAAAAGTCCATAAATTATTCTTTATCTTGCTGTTTAAACATTTCTGCTATCCCTGCAACCGAGCCCATTAGTCCGGTTGCTTCTAATGGAAGCATAATGATTTTACCATTTTCGGCTTGACCAATGCTCTTGATCGCTTCGGTATAACCCTGTGCAATGAAGTAATTGACGGCTTGCATGTCACCTTTTGCAATGGCTTCGGAAACCATGTAAGTCGCTTTTGCTTCTGCTTGCGCGGCACGCTCACGTGCTTCTGCATGGAGAATAGCAGACTGCTTTTCGCCTTCAGCTTTTAATATCTCTGATTGTTTATGACCTTCGGCCTTTAATATCTCAGCTTGGCGAACCCCTTCTGCTTCAAGAATTTCCGCACGCTTATTACGCTCGGCTTTCATTTGCGCATTCATTGCAGCGGTCAGATCGGCTGGTGGCTGGACATCTTTAATCTCAATTCGTGTGACTTTTACGCCCCAAGGGTTTGTTGCTTGGTCAACAATCGCCAACAGCTTAGAGTTGATCATGTCGCGTTGGCTCAGCATTTCGTCCAGTTCCATTGAACCTAAAACGGTACGAATGTTCGTAAGGGTCAAGTTTCTAATAGCGTGTTCTAAGTCGTTGACTTCATAAGCCGCTTTTGCAGCATCGATCACTTGAACAAATCCGACAGCGTCAATAACCACGTTAGCGTTATCTTTTGAAATGACCTCTTGCGCAGGAATATCGAGAACGCGCTCCATCATGTTTACTTTTTGACCAACTTTATCAACGAATGGAATGATCAAGTTTAAACCCGGCTTTAATGTGTGGGTGTAGCGTCCGAAGCGTTCAACTGTCCAGTTGTTTCCTTGCGGAACCGTTTTAATGGCTGAAGATAAGATAACGACAGCAAGAACGACGAAAATACCGATGGTGATCAGTGAATCAATTGGCATGAGTTATTCCCTTAAGTGCATAATGTTCGATCCATTTTTACCTATTTATAGACAATAGACAATTGAAGTTCTGAGACCTTTGAGAGGTTATTGGTTTTTTATATGACAAAGGCCGGAAATCCCGGCCTTTGTTGTCTTATTCTTAGAAGAATGCGGCGCTTAGTACAAAATTGAGTAAAGCTGGCGACGATATTTGCTTGCTAATGCGTTACCTTGACCTAGCGCACTGAGAATATCCATAAAAGTCTTCTTCACTTCACCGTCTTGGGCGCCCAAGTCTTTTTTAAGAATATTCCACAGCAGTTCCAACGCTTCTTCATCCCGACCAACTTGGTTGTATTGTACCGCCAATTCACAAGCGAGTTCGAAGTTTGCCATGTCTGCTGCGTATGCTTGTTCTAGTCGCTGTAACTCAGGGCTATCTGCAGCCTGCAAATGCAGCTCGAGCTTGGCTATTAGGCTCTTGTAGTAGTTATCTTGATACTCGAGAGGGATAGCGTTCAGTAGTTCTTGGGCAATATCAAATTGTTTGGTTTCTAGCAAACAATCAGCCATCGCGAGTTTCACATCACCACGCTCTTGCAGCTCTGCCGGCAAAGTGTGGATGATGCTCAAAGCCTGAGCATGCTCACCTTGCTGAAGAAGTTCACTGACTTGTTTTAATAGTTGTTCATCTGGGCTTGGCAAATGCTTTTGTAGCATGGTAGCAATGGCATCAATTGGCTGGGGGCCTCCCAGACCATCGACGGCTTGACCATTTATAAACAGCGCGATAGTTGGCAATACTTGCACGCCAAATTGAGACGCTAAAGCGGGCTGATCTTCACAATTTAGTAGAGCAAGCGTAAATGCACCGTTGTACTGTTGAGCAAGAGATTGCAACTCAGGGAGTATCTGTGCGCTTTCTGGCTGAGCGTTGGCCCAAAAGTGGATCAAAACGGGCGTGTTCATTGATCCTTCAAGCGTTTCGCGAAAGTTCTGTTCTGTTATCTCAACGATAAATGGGGATTGCATCAGAGTATCCTTGCCTTGTGTCTTGTCGTTGATATTAGATATGGAGTTGATTTAGGTGAAATTCAAGCGACATTCACCATCAATAATGAATCATTCTATTTTGAGAAAACGTGAGGTAATAGAGTGAGGTTATTGCTGCTCAGGTGTTAGATAAAAAGAAAACGCTGCCGAAGCAGCGCAATTCTAATGCTATTTGTTGGTGCGGTATCAAAATAGGATGAACATGGTCAACACTACACCCACACTAAGCCAGTTAAGCTGATTTAATGTCATTGTTGCCTCGCAGTAGTATAAACATTGCTACAAAACGTAATGGGTGGCGATACCAAATCTAAGCAAGTCAATCACTTTGGGCGAAAGAATCCCCGCTGAATTGCGTAGAAATTGATTCGTTTAGTTGAGGTTTTTTTAACCTACATGTTCATAATGACATCACATTGTTACGGTGAAATTACATTTCGACAAAACTTTTTTATGCAGCCTGTCGCAAAATTTTATCAAGTACACGGGTTGGTAATAGTCTTTTCAAGACTGCGAATAATTTAGTCGGTGTAGTAATTCGATAACGAATTTTCGGTGAAACGCTAGTTAATGCATGAAGAACTGGTGCGATGCAAGACTCTGCAGGTAAAACAAATTGATTATTAGACTTGTCGTTGTTGAGTCGCTCTCTTTGTCCTTCATAAGCATGACGATGGGGGCTAGATTCAATATCAACCCACTTCTCAAAGGCTCGTAATGCATTGTTTCTAAATTGAGTTTCGATCGGTCCTGGTTCTATCAATGCCACTTTGATATTCGTATCCGCAAGCTCTAGCCTGAGCGTATCTGTCCAGCCTTCTAAGGCAAATTTTGATGCATTATAGGCACCACGGTATTTCATTGCGGCAAAACCAAGAACAGAGCTGTTTTGTATGATGCGTCCTTCGCCTTGCTGGCGCATATGAGGAAGCACCTCTCTGACCAACTGGTGCCAACCAAAAAAGTTGGTCTGAAATTGATCTTGAAGAGCCTCGGTGGGTAAGTCTTCCAGTGCTCCGGGCTGACCATAGGCACCATTATTGAACACTGCGTAAAGCTTACCTTCTGCTAACTCTAGCGCTTGCTTCACGCCCGAAGAAATGCTTTCTGGGCTATTTAGGTCTAGATTGATGCAGGTTAGCCCTTCATTAATTAGGCGCTGGACATCTTGTTCTTTCCTACAAGATGCAATGACATTAAATCCCTTGTTTTGTAGGGCGTGAGCGCACACGTAACCGATGCCGGTTGAACAACCCGTAATAAGAATCGACTTTTTCATAATTTAATTTAAGACTCAGAAACCTTGATTAGAGCCATCATTCATCAGCTCCGGTCATGAAGCAAGTGCTTGAGTGCTGGCTCTATTCTGGAGTAGCTAAATTTAAAGCCCAGTTCGGTGAGTTTTTTGGGTTTGGCTCTCATGCTATCAAACAATAAGCAGGAAGATTCTCCCATTAGGAGTTCCATCGCCCATTTAGGCGTGAACAAGATATGCGGACGTTTTAGCGTTTTAGCTAGTGTGCCGCTGAATATACGATTAGTCACAGGATGGGGGGCGCACATATTGAATGCACCGTGGGCATGTGGTGTTTCAAGCAAGTACATGATGGCGCGGACCATATCTAGGATGTGAATCCAAGGCATGTACTGATTACCGTTCCCAAGTGGGCCGCCTACGCCAAGCTTGTAAGGTAATAGCATCTTTGCCAACGCACCACCATTAAGGCCGAGTACCACGCCAGTTCTCATTAGACAAACCCGAGTTTGCTCCGACTCTGCGCGCTTGGCTATTTGCTCCCACTTTGCACAAACCTCGTGAGGAAAGTCGTCGCTATTAACATGTAAGCACTCATCAAACGGATGGTCTTGTTGATCACCATAGTAGCCAACTGCCGAGCCACTAATAAAAACAGAGGGAGGTTCGGTACTTGCGTGGATCAGCTCAACAATTTGCTCGGTAATTTTCCAACGACTTTTGCAGATTTTTTCTTTTTGCTCGCTGGTCCACCTTTTATCCGCAATAGGCTCACCTGCAAGATTAATGACGGCATCAACGTGATTGAGATCGGCGAACGACTCGAGCGAGTCAAGGTATTCGATATTACCCAGATCAGCATGCTGTAGGCGTTGTTTTGCTCGCTCTGGAGAGCGTGTAAGTAGCATAACTTGGTGAGTTGATAGCAGCTTGAGCAACTCCGAGCCAATAAACCCAGTGCCACCTGTGAGTAATATCTTCATGTTATCTCTTTGAATGTACACGTATTAGAACATTATAGTCGTTTTGTGCTTAGCTTGATCATCTCAACACCATTATTTCTGGGATAGTGACAAGCTGGCAGAGATACTATTAACTTCACATATTAGAAAATATGTAACTAAATGTTATAGATGGCGCTAGTGCATTCACGGTAGAAGAGTGAAATCTATGCCAGACTAGAAGTTATCGCTCATTGGAACGAGCGTAATCAGTTTGCACAATCAAGGAGGATAGGCATGGAAGCATTTGTTGCGCTTTTTCGAGCGCTCCTCAATAGTGCTCGTGACTTATTACCCATCATCATTGTTATCACTTTTTTCCAATTAGTCGTTTTGCAAGAGCCGCTGCCCAACCTGGTCTCCATTCTTTTTGGCTTGTTGCTTGTCGTTTTAGGATTAACCTTTTTTATCTTTGGCCTAGAACTTGGTCTTTTTCCTATCGGAGAGAGTATGGCTCAAGCCTTTGCAAAAAAAGGCAGCGTGTTTTGGTTATTAGTCTTTGCGTTTTGTTTGGGGTTTGGCACCACGATAGCTGAACCTGCATTAACCGCGGTAGCGGAAGAAGCCTCAGAAGTTGCGGCAGAGGGCGGAATGATCGCTAACTCAGAGCAGTCCATGCAGGATTACGGAGAAGGACTTCGAGTAACAGTAGCTCTCTCTGTGGGGATAGCCATCGTTATCGGCGTTTTGCGTATCTTAAAAGGGTGGCCGATTCATTACATGATCATTGGTGGCTACGTCGGCGTTGTAATACTGACGTGGTTTGCACCTGAAGCCATTATTGGCGTCGCTTACGATTCAGGAGGTGTAACCACGTCCACCATAACAGTACCTTTGGTCACTGCACTGGGTGTCGGTTTAGCGTCTTCTATTAAAGGGCGTAACCCTATGGTGGATGGCTTTGGTTTAATCGCTTTTGCCTCGCTGTTACCGATGATGTTTGTGATGGTTTACGGAATGGTCGTAACATGATTTCAATTGATCATTTCCTAGACACTTTGTTATCGACCGTTCGAGACGTCGTTCCCATCGCCAGCATTATTTTTGGTTTTCAGTTAGCGGTGTTAAGGCGTCCTGTTAGCAACCTTAAGAAAGTTTTGCTTGGGTTCGTTTATGTGATTTTCGGGTTAGCTCTTTTTTTACTTGGATTAGAAATGGCGTTGTTTCCACTTGGGGAGACGATGGCTGTGCAATTAACGGCGCCGGAGTTTTTACAAGAGTTCAAAGTATCGGTAGGGAAAGCCTTAATGTGGGTCGACTATTATTGG
This sequence comes from Vibrio sp. 1159, assembly GCF_033340395.1. Classification (NCBI taxonomy): domain Bacteria; kingdom Pseudomonadati; phylum Pseudomonadota; class Gammaproteobacteria; order Vibrionales; family Vibrionaceae; genus Vibrio; species Vibrio sp. 1159. The sequence goes on from NZ_JAWOWL010000019.1 coordinate 18,810, forward strand.
GTTTACACCTTCGCCTTTTTTATAGGCTTTAGTACCACGATTGCAGAGCCTTCTTTAATCGCTGTAGCGATAAAAGCAAACCAAGTCTCTGGAGGCAGTATCAGTATTAACGGCTTGCGCGTAGCCGTTGCGTTTGGGGTGGCAATTGGTATTGCATTAGGGAGTTACCGGATTGTCGTGGGCGATCCCATTCATTATTACATCATCGCGGGTTACATCGTCGTTGTGATTCAAACGTTTTACGCTCCTAAGCTTATTGTTCCACTCGCCTACGATTCTGGAGGCGTAACAACTTCTACCGTCACTGTCCCACTTGTAACTGCATTAGGGTTAGGGCTTGCTTCGACCGTCCCTGGAAGAAACCCAATGATTGATGGCTTTGGCTTGATCGCGTTTGCCAGTCTATTTCCTATGATCTCTGTGATGGGCTATGCGCAAATAACCCAGTGGCTGAATAAAAACGTCTCGGAGGAAGAAGAAAATGCGCTTTAAATTGATACTTGCGTTTGTTGAAGACAGCAAAACAGACAAGGTGTTGGACGCTGCACGCGATGCTGGTGCGACCGGTGCAACAGTGATTAACAATGCTCGCGGGCAAGGTTTAAATCAAAAGCGAACGTTTTTTGGTTTAACGCTAGAAGTGCAAAAAGATGTGCTGCTGTTTGTGGTCGAGGAACATCTATCTCGGCACATATTAGAGACCATTAATGAGGTTGGTGAATTTGACAGAGAGTCGGGACAGGGGATTGCTGTTCAGATCGATATTGAAGATGCAGTCGGTGTCGCGCATCAAGTCGAGACATTGACCAAAGTAGTCGAGGATGAATTATGAGTGATCAAACGATAATTAGAGTTCGAGATGTTATGGCGGCAACGTATGTAATGGTTGATGGACTGATGACCGTATACGAAGGCATAACGCTAGCGAAAAAATACCAAGTCAAAGCGCTGGTGGTGAAAAAGCGAGATGATAATGATGAATATGGCATCGTGTTGATGAATGATATCGCCAAAAAGGTGCTGGCGAATAATCGTTCTCCTCAGCGCACAAATATTTATGAAATCATGACCAAGCCCGCTTTGTGTGTCGAACCAGATATGAACGTAAAATATTGTGCACGTTTGTTTGAGCGATTTGGCATAAGCAGAGCGCCGGTCATTGAAAGTGGCGAGGTCATTGGGATGGTGAGTTATAACAATATTGTCATCAACGGTATGGTGCGAGAAGAAGTGTAATAGGTTGATATAAATGAAAAATCAACGAATTTTTTCTCAAGTCAGCGACTGTTACAAAGAACTAAAATATTTAATATATGTTAGGTTGCATATGTGTTAATTCACCATTATTCTTTGCGCCCTAAGCCTAATGTCGAGGAATCTGTATCATGCCTTTAGTCTCTTGCCCCGTGTGTGAGAAACAAATCTCAAAACGCGCTCATGCATGTCCAGGATGCGGAGAGCCCGATCCGCTGCACCATCTAGCCAAATCAAAATTTATGTCGATGGTGTTTTGGATACTGGTGTTGGTTGGAACAGCGTATGCAGCATGGTTCTATGTTTTGCCTATGGTCATTGAATCATTGCGCTATCAGTAGTATTCAAACCGTCGTAGGTTGAGCTGCTAAAAAAATGCCGTAGAATGACCTCATACTTTTTGAGGAGACAATGTCGTGAAACTATTTTTTGCCTCAGACCTGCATGGCTCTTTGCCAGCAACTAAAGAAACCATTGAGCTATTTCTGGCCTCTGGTGCGCACCACATGATTTTGCTAGGAGATACGCTAAACCATGGGCCGCGAAACCCTATTCCGGAAGGCTACAACCCTCCACAGGTAGCAGACTTATTGAACCAATACAGTGATCAAATTATTTCTGTACGTGGCAACTGTGATAGTGAAGTGGACCAAATGCTATTGAAGTTTCCAATGATGATGGATTACTCATGGGTGCTACTTGAATCTGGCAAGAGAATCTTTTTGACTCATGGTCACTTGTACAACTCTGAAAAACGGCCGCCACTGCGCGAAGGTGATATCATCGCCCACGGGCATACACATGTTCCCGTCGCAGAGATGCAAGATGGAGCCATTATATTCAACCCAGGCTCGATGACATTCCCACGTAATGGCTTACCGAGAAGCTTTGGTACTCTAGAAGACAATAAGCTAACGGTAAAAACGCCAGAAGGCGAAGTATTAGCACAAACCATGATTTAACGGTTTTACTAAGTAAAAAAATAGGGAGCGAATTGCTCCCTATTTTGTGTCTGAATGTCCTAAATCGCGTTCTGGGTCGATAATGTCTCTAACGCGCTGTTTTAGCACCTTGGCTTCAGGAAAGCCGCTGTCTTTTTTCCGTTCCCAAATTTGCTGGCCATTACAGAAAATTTCGAAGCGACCACCTGTGTCCGGGTGTAAGCTGATTGTTTCTATTTCTTCGCTAAAAGTATGCAGTAATTCTTGCGATAGCCAAGTTGAACGCAACATCCAGTTGCACTGGCGGCAGTAATAAATATCAATGATTGCTTTATCCATGAAACTTTCCTTTTAATCTTTTTAAACCAGCAACTTGATGCCCACCGCAAACGTGAGAATTTCGAATGCAACTTTAATCACTCTGTTACTGTATCGAGTCGCGGCCCATGCGCCTAAACTGCCGCCTAGAAAAGAGCTTAACAATAAAACAGGTAACCAAGCCCAGTGAATAGGCGCCCCTGCCTGTACGACGGCAATGCCTCCAATGCCATTCCAAAACAGGCCGACACAAATCATGGTGTAAGCAACGGCTTGTTTGTAGTCGTAACCAAACCAGCGCACCAAAAATAGTGTCACGAGCAAACCAGAACCTGCGGTAAGAGATCCGTTAATGATGCCGATAAACAGTAAGCCAATTCCACCAATAACCCAACCGATAGGATGACGGTTACGTATTACTTCAGCTTGGCCTAGCGATGTCTTAAATCGCGAGTAGATACCTAGCGCTAGGATCATCGTACCGAGCATCTTTTCCGCGATACCATCAGGGATCTGTACAATTAAGTTAGCCCCTAAAATCACGCCAATACTACCGGACAAGATAAGGTAGAGCGCGATTTTCCATTTAATAGTGCCTGATCTCAAATGCGTGCTTGCTGCGCCTAAGCCTAAAGCGACCGAAGCCACCTTATGTGTGCCTAGCGCAACGGAGAACGGTAAGCCGAGAAAGATGAGTAAAGGGAATTGAAGCAAGCCTGCTCCGCCACCGGAAAGTGAAGCCAGCGTGTTGGCGATTAGTGAACCGAAAAAGAGAGTAGTGGTATCTAGCCAATCCATAAGCAAAACAAAGGGGGCGTCTTGCCCCCTTATCATCCAATCAAAATTAGTTTTTAAACAGTACCGAAGAACCGTGGTTCAAGCTAGTGAGCAAGAGTGTTTTTTCGTTCACGACGTCAATACGACGACTTTGCTCCGCATCTAGCTTAAAAATTTGAGTAATCAAACGTAGCTGTGCTTCGGAAAAGTCTTTTGATTGAGAAGATGAAATATCTTTAAACTCCGAAGGCGAGACCAACAAATAGTTGTCACTTACTTCCCAGCGGCCTTTTTCCGAGATATTTATCGTTGATTCTGCGGTTGAACCTTGAGCGAATAGTTTTATATTTGCTACGCGAATATAGTCACCATTAGGGAGATATTTCACGTTTGATTCAACATTAACTCGGCGTAGTGGGCCGACAGTATCGTCAGGCAAGCTGTCTGTAATGACTGTCACCATGGTCGACTGCCATTCGTTTGCTGTGAGGAGCTGCTCCACTTTTAGGTCACTTCCCCAATACAACCAACTACTGAAAAGAACGGATACGGCCAAAACCGCAGATGCTAATTTAATCTTCATATTGGCCTCCTTTATTTGCAGATGTCTGTTGGATCGTTTTGACCAGCGAAAATACGCAGTGTTACGTTCTCGTAAGAGTGGTTACTGTCATGAATGTAGTTCAGAATCAGCTGGTTATTTTGTCCACCAGTGGCAATCACTTCCACTGGCAACGAGTCTTCTGCATGGTGCTTCACGTAGCGCTCAATGCATTGCTCTATTGAAGGCAACCAGTTGTTGATTTGAGGGTGATTTACAGGTGTCATCACCGGTACACTTTGATACTCACCAATCTGACGGAATTGGGATTCCGCAGGGTTCGTGAATAACAATACGCAAACAGGAAGCAGCAGAGACAAAAAGATAATGACACGCGGTAGCCAGTTAATCGTGTTAGATGCTGGCTTCGGCTGAGTTTTAGTCGGCTCTACTTGAGGCTCAATATCAGCAGTAGTATCGGTCACTACCTCTGTCGGTGGCATATCGCTCGCTTCTAACTCCACTGCTGGCGCTTCTTGTTCAGAAGAGGTTTCTTCAGCGTCAGTGTTAGAGTCAGTAGAAAATGGGCTCAAGCGTTCCACTGAACAAATGAGTTGGTAGCCACGTTTAGGTACCGTTTTAACAAACTCTGGAGATTTTGTTGAATCCTTCAACATCTTACGCAGAGTAGAAATCGCTTGAGTCAGGCTTGAGTCATCCACCTCAAAACCTTGCTCACGCCAAACAAACTCGTGAAGCTCGTTACGGGTTAAAACTTCGTTTGGTCTCTCTGCCAACATCAGAAGTATACGGCTTTCGTTGCTTCCTAATCGTACAACGTCGTTGCCGTTTTGTTGGTCAGCGAGCGAATTACTATTTGGATCAAAGGTGAACCTTTGAGCAAGTAGAAATTTGGTGCCAATGTTAGTCATTTAGTTCTTCTTAGATGGATGATGTTGTAATTATGGTGATTTATGTCACAAAATTACCGGGGCGCTTGGAGTGCGCACGACATTTTAGATGCTTTTAGACGGGTAGGATAATTAAAATTTTCTAAAAAAACACCGTTTTTAGCAATATTGACCTTGAATTTACATTTGTCAGCCACATGTTAAATGACATCTCGGTAAGGTGATTTCAAGGGGAAAGTCACAAACTTGTCCCTATGAAAAAGCCAATTAGTTTAGATGTTATGGAGCACACATGAGCGAAACCGTATCTCAAAATAAAGAAACTCGTGGTTTTCAATCAGAAGTAAAACAACTACTGCATTTAATGATCCATTCTCTTTATTCAAATAAAGAGATCTTTTTGCGCGAGCTGATCTCTAACGCATCAGATGCATCAGACAAACTGCGCTTTCAGGCGTTATCTAACCCAGATCTATACGAAGGTAATGCAGACCTTTGCGTGAAACTGTCGTTTGATGAAAGCGCAAATACCTTAACCATTTCTGATAACGGTATCGGTATGAGCCGTGATGATGTGATTGAGCACTTAGGAACAATCGCAAAATCTGGTACAGCTGAGTTTTTCTCAAAGCTATCTGAAGAGCAGAGCAAAGACTCTCAGCTTATTGGTCAGTTTGGTGTTGGTTTCTACTCGGCATTTATCGTTGCTGACGCCGTTACCGTGCGCACTCGCGCTGCGGGTCTAGCCGCTGATGAAGCGGTACAATGGCACTCAGCGGGTGAAGGTGAGTACACCATCGAAAACATTACCAAAGAGTCACGTGGTACCGACATCATTCTTCATATGCGTGAAGAGGGTAAAGAGTTTTTGAATGAGTGGCGTCTACGTGACGTTATCAGTAAGTACTCTGATCACATCGGCATTCCTGTTTCAATCCAAACTGTCGTTCGTGATGACGAAGGCAAGGAAACAGACGAGAAGAAGTGGGAGCAAATCAACAAAGCCCAAGCACTGTGGACGCGTAACAAATCTGATATTTCAGAAGAAGAGTATCAAGAGTTCTACAAACACGTATCACATGACTTTGCCGATCCCTTGGTCTGGAGTCATAACCGTGTAGAAGGTAAAAACGACTACACGAGCTTACTATACATCCCATCGAAAGCACCTTGGGATATGATGAACCGCGACCACAAATCAGGCTTGAAACTATACGTACAGCGCGTATTCATTATGGACGATGCAGAGCAATTTATGCCGTCATACTTACGCTTCGTACGTGGTTTAATAGACTCAAACGATTTACCGCTAAACGTATCACGTGAGATCTTACAAGACAATAAAGTGACTCAGTCTCTACGTAATGCTTGTACTAAGCGCGTGCTAACGATGCTCGAGCGTATGGCCAAGAATGACGAAGAGAAATACCAATCATTCTGGAAAGAGTTTGGTCTTGTGATGAAAGAGGGCCCTGCGGAGGACTTTGCAAACAAAGAGAAAGTTGCAGGTTTATTGCGCTTTGCTTCAACTGAAGTGGACTCTTCTGAGCAAACTGTGGGCTTGGCGTCTTACGTTGAGCGCATGAAAGAAGGTCAAGATAAGATCTACTACTTGACGGCAGACAGCTATGCAGCTGCGAAAAACAGCCCTCACTTAGAACAGTTCAAAGCGAAAGGCATTGAAGTTATCTTGATGTACGACCGCATTGATGAGTGGCTGATGAACTACTTAACTGAGTTTGATGGTAAACAGTTCCAGTCAATCACTAAAGCTGGGCTTGATCTAAGTCAGTTTGAAGATGAAGCAGAAAAAGAGAAGCAAAAAGAAACCGAAGAAGAGTTTAAGTCGGTTGTAGAGCGCACGAAGTCTTACCTAGGCGATCGTGTGAAAGAAGTTCGTACGACCTTCAAACTCGCATCTACGCCTGCTGTTGTGGTAACGGACGATTACGAAATGGGCACTCAAATGGCGAAGCTTCTTGCGGCAGCTGGTCAAGCTGTGCCGGAAGTGAAATACATCTTTGAGCTAAACCCTGAGCACGAATTGGTTAAGCGTATGGCTGACGAAGCCGATGAAGAAGCGTTTGGTCGCTGGGTTGAAGTTCTGCTTGGTCAAGCAATGCTAGCGGAGCGAGGCTCTATTGAGGATCCAACAGAGTTCTTAGGAGCCGTTAATCAACTTTTGACTAAGGTGTAATAACCTCTGCAAATCAAAAAGCTCGCATTTCGCGAGCTTTTTGTTTGTTGTCGCAAAATTTTGCATCTCAAGTGCTGAGTTAATAATCAATAGGGCGTGAAAGAGGGTACTGTTAACATTCTTTAGTCTTAATACACTCTTTGCTCAGAGAACCTGTGATAGAATCTGCGACTTGAATGTGAGTAATAAGGCGTGTATTTTTGCTCGCCTATATACGTTATACCGAAACTTATCGTTGCAGGTGCTTCTCAGGTTTGATGTCTAAGAGGTCAGCTATTGTGAGCTTCGGTATAAATCTTAAATATTAAAGAGGATAAATCATGCGCATCATTCTTCTAGGTGCTCCAGGTGCAGGTAAAGGCACACAAGCAAACTTCATCATGGAAAAATACGGTATTCCACAAATCTCTACTGGTGATATGCTTCGTGCTGCTATCAAAGCAGGTACAGAGCTTGGTAAACAAGCTAAAGCTGTTATTGACGCTGGTCAGCTAGTTTCTGATGAAATCATCCTTGGTCTTATCAAAGAGCGCATCGCTCAAGAAGACTGTGCAAACGGTTTCCTACTAGATGGTTTCCCACGTACTATCCCTCAAGCTGACGGCCTAAAAGAAATGGGCGTAGACGTAGACTACGTTATCGAATTTGACGTTGCAGACGATGTGATTGTTGAGCGTATGGCTGGTCGTCGTGCTCACCTTCCTTCTGGTCGTACTTACCACGTGGTTTACAACCCGCCTAAAGTGGAAGGTAAAGATGATGTAACTGGTGAAGATCTTGTTGTTCGTGATGACGACAAAGAAGAAACAGTACGTGCTCGTCTAGGTGTTTACCACGAGCAAACTGCACCGCTAATCAACTACTACGGCAAAGAAGCTGAAGCAGGAAAGACTAAGTACCTTAAGTTTGATGGTACTAAGCAAGTAGCTGAAGTTAGTGCGGATATCGAGAAAGCACTATCTTAATTTGCTGAAGTCAAAAATTTAATATTTTGATATATTGAAAGCGGCCCAAGTGGTCGCTTTTTTTAGTTTACTCGTAAACATATATCTAATTAACTTCAGCTCGGCTATTCGTTACTTCGAGGTTACTTAAATATATGAACCAAGCCGTTTACCATGAATAGGATGTTATGAAAGAGAATAATAAACAGGGTGTACTCCTAGTTAACCTGGGAACTCCTGACGCACCAACCGCTCCTGCCGTAAAGCGCTTTTTAAGTCAGTTTCTTCATGATCACCGAGTGGTAGACATGACTCGATGGCTTTGGTGTCCACTATTGCACGGCGTTATCCTTCCTATCCGAGCTCCTAAAGTTGCCAAACTCTATCAATCAGTATGGATGGAAGAGGGCTCGCCGTTGATGGTGTACTCTAAACGCCAAACGGAAAAGTTGGCACAAAAGCTTGATATACCTGTAGAGCTTGGTATGACGTATGGTAACCCAAGTTTGCAATCAGGCTTTGAAGCCCTATTGGCGCAAGGCGTTGATGAAGTCATTGTTTTACCGTTGTATCCGCAATACTCGGGCACAACAACGGCAGCGGTTTCTGACGGAATCACTAAAGCATTTAAGAACCTGCCTGTGATGCCAGGCTTTAGCTTTATTCGTGATTATTACAATCACCCGAAATATATTGAAGCGTTAGCGCATTCAGTTCGTGAACATTGGCAAAAGAATGGTCAGGGAGATTACCTGCTGTGTTCTTATCATGGTATTCCAAAACGTTATGCTGACAATGGTGATGTTTACCCACAGCATTGTGAAGAGACGACTCGCTTGCTTGGGAAAGCGTTAGGTTTAAGCGAACAACAAATTGGCATGACGTATCAGTCCCGATTTGGGAGAGAAGAGTGGCTTCAACCTTATACCGATAAGACCCTAGAGGCACTTCCTGCAAAGGGTGTGAAAAATATTAATGTTGTGACCCCTGCATTTTCTTCAGATTGTTTAGAGACGTTGGAAGAGATCTCGGAAGAGTGTAAAGAGATTTTCCTTGAAGCAGGTGGTGAAAACTTTACCTACATCCCTTGTTTGAACGATAGTGAACTTCATATCGAGATGATGGTTGAGTTAGTTCAATCTAAACTTTAGATACAAAAAAGGGTCGCAATAGCGACCCTTTCTACGTTTAGTTGAGCGATCAAGCAACTTGTACTTGCTGCTCTTCTACTTGCTCTGCCGTGCTGTGCGTATTTTCAGCGCCATGCATCCAGCGAACGAGTGTATTAGAGAATAGGAGCAAAATTACGCCACTTACGGTTGCGCTGACCGCAATACCACTAAAGATAGCCATAGCGCCTAACTCGCCTACGTGAGAACCCACATAGCCCGCAACATAGTTAGCAATCGCATTACAGCCAAACCATGCACCCATCATAAGTGAAGCTAAGCGAAGCGGTGCTAATTTAGTCACCAATGAAAGACCAATTGGAGATAAACACAGCTCGCCTAATGTGTGGAAGAAGAAAGCGCCGACCAACCATAACATCGATGTTTTTACTGTTGTATCTCCACCTTGTTCTAGCACTGCGCCAACCATACAAAGGAAACCAATCGCTAAGAAAAATAGTGCCATTGCAAATTTCACTGGCGAAGTGGGTTCACGTTTACCCAATTTTACCCAAAGGACAGCCAGAACTGGCGCTAGAGTAATAATGAAAAATGGGTTTAGTGATTGGAACCACGCAGCAGGAACTTCAAAACCACCAATCATGCGATCAGTATATTGTTGAGTGTAGATGTTCATCAGGCCACCTGCTTGTTCAAAGCCTGCCCAGAAGACAATAGTGAATAAGCTCATGACCAGAATTACTTTTAGTCGATTCACTTCTTCTTTGGTGAGTGGCTGCTTCGTGGTGGCGTTTTTGTTATTTAGATCTCGTTTCGCCGCTGGTTCGCGGCCAATATCACCAAGCCATGATTGAGCCAGTACCATTTGCATCACTAGGCTAACCAGCATACCCACACCAGCGGCAACAAAGCCAGCTTTCCAACCGTAAGAGGTTGTCACAGAGCCAGAAACGACGCCGGCAAGTAATGCACCTAAGTTGATACCCATATAAAAGATAGTGAATGCGCCGTCACGACGGTTGTCACCTTCTTGATAAAGGTCGCCAACCATGGTTGAGATATTTGGCTTAAAGAGACCGTTACCAGTGATAAGTAGGCCAAGACCTAAATAGAAACTGTGTAGCGAACCAATACCTAAAGCATCAGCAGGAAGTGCAAGAGTAAACTGGCCGATGGCCATTAACGCGCCACCAAGCAAAATTGAGCGACGTTGACCTAAATAGTTATCTGCTAGGTAACCACCGATAAGAGGCGTGATATACACAAGCCCTGTGTATATGCCGTATAGGTCTAATGCGTCTTTGGTTGACCAGCCAAGGCCGCCATTCATTGTTGTATCAGTAAGGTAAAGCACGAGAATGGCACGCATTGCGTAGTAAGAAAAGCGTTCCCACAGTTCTGTACCGAACAATAAGAACAGGCCACGTGGATGACCAAAATATTGATGTTGGTTTGACATAAGCTCTTCTAATAATAGTTATTACATTTTTTAACGACTTCTACGTATACAATGCAATTCAACGAGTGACAAATAATAAAATTTTGCCATTCAACTATTTTTGTTTGTTAAGTGGCTGTTTTTGATTAGATTTGCAGATTATATGATGGTGTATTGGTTGTGTTACAAACTTAATTTCCATTTTTGCCTATGGACTTCTTTATCGTAAGTTGCTGAAAAATGTCGTTAATGCGAGCGATGTATAATCATACTTTTATAGATAAACTGAATATCAATGACTCAACTTTGGCTTAATGCTAGGATAAAAACAAAATAGAATTGGCTAGTAAAAAGATGAAACGTTGGTATCTACTTTATTGTAAACGTGGGGAGCAGGTTAGGGCGAAACAACACCTTGAAAATCAAGGTGTAGAGTGCTTTTATCCAACTGTAGAAGTTGAGAAGATTTTGCGCGGTAAAAGACAAAAAGTCGAGGAACCGCTGTTTCCTTGTTACGTATTCGCTTACTTTGATTATGAGCAAGGGCCAAACTTCACCTCAGTCCGCTCTACTCGAGGTGTTGTTGACTTTGTGCGTTTTGGTGCTCAACCGAAAGAAGTTCAAGGTGACTTGGTCTTCGAATTGATGCAGCTAGAAAAGTGTTGTAATGACAATACCGTTTCTGAATGTATGCCAAAACCAGGCGATCAAATTAGAGTTAAAAGCGGTCAATTTGCGGGCATAGATGCCATCTTCCAAGAACAAGATGGTGAGAAACGCTCAATTATGCTAGTTCAGATGATTACCAAGCGTGTGCCTGTCAGCATAGACAATAGTGATTTAGATTTAAAATAGCCTAATTCCATCAAACATAAAAAGAGGTGCAAAAGCACCTCTTTTTGATCGTATCTAATTTTTTGTCTGTTTTAAAAGGGTTGGACGAACCAACCCTTATCTTTATCGTAGAGAATTAGTATGAGTCGTTGTGAACGGTCTGTACTGCACGACCTGATGGGTCAACACAGTTTTGGAACGATTCATCCCATTCAATCGCCTTCGCTGAAGAACACGCTACTGAAGGGCCTCCTGGTACACACTCTGCTGCTGATGGAAGTGGGAATAACTCTTCAAAGATTTCACGGTACACGTAGCCTTCTTTTGTCGTTGGCGTGTTGTATGGGAATCGATATTGAGCTGTTTCCATCTGCTGGTCTGTCACTTTCTGTTCTGCTACTTCTTTCAGCGTATCGATCCAGCTGTAGCCAACGCCATCAGAGAACTGCTCTTTTTGACGCCATGCGATCGATTCTGGCAGGTAGTGCTCGAAGCACTCACGAAGGATGTGTTTCTCCATTTTACCGTTGCCACACATCTTGTCTGCTGGGTTCAAGCGCATTGCTACATCAATGAACTCTTTATCTAGGAAAGGTACGCGTCCTTCAACTCCCCATGCTGCCAGCGACTTGTTAGCACGAGCACAGTCGAACATGTTCAGAGCAAGCAGTTTACGCACAGTCTCCTCGTGGAACTCTTTCGCGTTTGGCGCTTTGTGGAAGTAAAGGTAGCCACCAAAGATTTCGTCAGCGCCCTCACCAGACAATACCATCTTGATACCCATCGCTTTGATCTTACGACCCATTAAGAACATAGGTGTTGATGCGCGGATAGTCGTCACGTCATACGTTTCAATGTGGTAAATCACGTCACGAATCGCGTCCAAACCTTCTTGAATCGTGTACGTCATTTCGTGGTGAACGGTACCAATTTGGTCGGCAACTTCGCGAGCGGCTTTCAGGTCAGGCGCGCCTTCTAGGCCAACAGCAAAAGAGTGCAGTTGAGGCCACCAAGCTTCAGACTTTTCATCATCTTCAATACGCATCGCTGCAAAGCGTTTTGCTACCGCAGATGTAATAGAAGAATCTAGACCGCCCGAAAGAAGTACACCGTAAGGCACGTCAGTCATTAGTTGGCGTTTAACAGCCGCTTCTAGCGCTTCAGTCAATTCTTCTTTGCTAGTGCTGTTACCTTGTACTGCTGCGTACTCGTTCCAGTCACGAACATAGTAACGTGTTGGCTCAGTATCTTTAGAGCTGTAATAGCTACCAGGAGGGAATTCACTTACTGTTTTACATACTGGAACAAGAGCCTTCATCTCTGATGCCACATAGTAGTTACCATGCTCATCGTGACCTTGATAAAGAGGGATAATACCAATATGGTCACGTCCGACTAAATACTCATCTTTTTCTTCGTCGTAGAGCACAAAAGCGAAAATACCGTTTAGTTCTTCAAGGAGATCTGCACCCATATCTTGGTAAAGTGCAAGAATGACTTCACAGTCTGAATCGGTTTGAAATTCGTACTTTCCTTCGTAACGAGCACGAATTTCTTTATGGTTGTAGATTTCACCATTGACGGCAAGGATGAGCTTCTTATCAGGGCTGTATAGCGGCTGTGCACCACTATTTAGACCAACAATCGCCAAGCGCTCGTGCGCTAAAATAGCACGCTCTGAAGAGTAAATCCCAGACCAGTCTGGGCCACGGTGACGAAGTTTTTTCGACATCTCTAATGCGATAGGGCGCAATGCGGCTGCATCGCTTTTAATGTCTAAAATGCCAAATACTGAACACATACTACATCCTTACTAAACTAAACAATTTCTAATCGGTATGGTTTAAATTTGCCATTACTAATAAAAAAAGCAACGTTTTGTGATTAAAAAAATGATAAAAGGCCTTGTTGTATGGAAAATATTTAACTCAACCGTTGTTTTGGTGAATGAGATCAAGGTTTGGTATAAAAACTATACAAAAAAGGCTTTCTATCAATAGAAAGCCTTCCGAAAAATATCAGTGCTGTTGCTTATTTAATTGGTGTGAATTTAGGTTGAAGTTGTTTACAGACGTGTCGAGCAAAACCGCTACCAGCTTCACTATAAATATTGAATGCTGCGTCAACGCCATTTTCAAGTAAGCCTTCCAATTGATCTGGGTATTCGGCGATAGCGGCAATTTGCCCCTTATATTTTCTGCGTTTAAGCTGCTCAAGTGCTGTTTGGTTACCTTGATGATGTGGCATTGCAAGCAGAACCAGTTTTACATGACCTGTATCTAAAATTCGCTCCCAGAAATCCGGGTCGGTGGCATCACCAGAAATCACATTTCTTCCTTCTGAACGATGATGATGTGCAGCGTCTTCACGAATTTCTATACCCAATGAAATTTTGCCATAGCGTGAACGTAGCTCATCATAAGCGCCCGTTCCAATACGCCCCATACCTAAGATCAATACTTGGGCATGACCTGGGTTGATGAGTTGGTCGCGTTGATTGAGCTTTTCTACCGCTGTCTCTTGCAGCCACTTACCTGAATGTTGATAAATTTTATGGCTAAGGCGGTTAAGTGGCGCGGAAATTACAAAGGATACCGACACCGCAACCGCAATCGCAGCAAGCATATCACTTGGCATCCAGCCCATTTTATAGGCCAACCCAGCAACAATAAGACCAAACTCACTGTAGTTAAATAGTGATAAAGAGGCGAGCAAAGAGGTACGTACTCGAAACTTAAAATGATTAATAGTGACGAAGTACAAGAGTCCTTTGATTGGTAGCAGTAAGATAAATAGCAGGGCGAGAACGACGCCATTCACGCTCAATGAGGCGGATAAACCAATGTTCAAAAAGAAGCAGACTAAAAAGAGCTCCTTCATATTGAATAATGACTTGGATAGTTCTGAGGCTTTTGGGTGACCTGCGAGTAGCATGCCTAAAATTAGCGCGCCCAAGTCTGGTTTCATCCCGACCAACTCGAATAGCCCAGCACCGACAACAAGCGCGAAGAAAATACCGAATAGCACCAGCATTTCGCCGTGGCCAACTTTATCGAGCAGCTTATAGAATAGGGGACGAAGGAAAGGCAGTGCGAACAAACCGATGGCATACCATTCTGGGACTTTTCCGGTTGAAGCAGTCAGGAATACTACGGCAAAAATATCTTGCATAACCAAGATACCGATCGCGAGTGTGCCGTAGGTCGCGTTCATTTCGCCTTTTTCTTGCAATGCTTTTACGGCAAAAACGGTACTAGAGAACGATAGTGCAAAAGCTAAAAGCAGGATTTGGCTGCCGTCCATACTGGCTAGCGAAGTCAAGCCCAGTAGTTTTAAGCCGGATAACGCTAGGGCAAAAAAAGCGGTAGAGAGTATGTTGTGGGCGGTTGCCCCTCCCCATATTTCTTTGGACAGCAGGGTTTTTACATCGAGTTTGAGTCCAATAGTAAACAGAAGAAGAGTAACACCAAGATCTGCGAGAGTGACAATAACGTCATTGCTTTGGTAACCAAATACATGCAAGCCAAATCCAGCTAGTAGAAAACCAACGAGGGGAGGGAGGCTGCATTTAAGCGCAATAAAACCAGCTAAAAAAGCGGCTGTAATTAGAATAATTTCCATACTGTTGAGCTGTATTCCTGATATACAAAAACGGGCTGTGAAAACACAGCCCGAGATTGTAACTCAATTGGTTGTATAAACTTAGTCTTCCAGTAACTTTTGTAACAAAACTCCGTTTAGCATAGCGCGTTTAATCATCGCAAATGCGCCCATCGTTGGCTGCTTATCAATGTGAGAAGCCACGATAGGGAGGTCGTTATGGAAAGTTTTAAGAGATTGATTCTCTACGTTGCGTTGAATTGCAGGGAAAACAATATCTTGTGCTGCAGTAATATCGCCAGCAATTACAATTTTCTGTGGATTAAATAAGTTAACCGTAATCGCAATCGCTTTACCTAGCTGGTTGCCCACTCGCACTAAACTCTGTTTCGCAAGTTCATCACCATTCATTGCGTGCTGACATACCGCTTCAATTGTGATGTTTTCAAGGTCGGTTAAGCTTGATTCGTATCCTTGAGTAATCAGTTGCTTCACTCGTTGAATAATCGCTGGGTTTGCAGCTACGGTTTCTAAACAGCCAAAGTTTCCACATTGGCATTGCTCACCAAGCGGGTCAATTTGGATATGACCAATTTCACCGACGTTGCGGTTAAAACCAAGAAAAACCTGGCCGTTAACGATAATACCTGCGCCAGTACCGCGGTGGACGCTAACCAAAATAGAATCCTGGCAGTCTTGGCTTGCTCCAAAGTAGTGCTCAGCCAACGCCATGCCACGTACGTCGTTGCCAACAAAGCATGCTGTATTAAACTTCTCTCCAACAATTTCACCGAGAGCAAGATTATCGATATCGGTATTAGGCATGTATTCGACCACGCCAGTTGTTGGGTTAACAAGGCCCGGTAAAGTGATGCCGATAGCGATGAGTTGATCAATTTTGTCTTCGCAACGGTTTACGAAATCTTTTAATAAATCGATAAGTCCTGCGATTAAGTCTGCTTGGTTAGTGTAGTGCAGTTCATGCTGATCTTCTGCCAGCGCGGTACCACCTAAATCGTATAAACTGAACTGTACGTAATCTCGACCTAAGCGAACGGCAATCGAATGAAAAGGTTTGACTTCAGTAGTCAAAGAGATCGCACGACGACCACCAGTTGAAGCTTGTTGGGCGACCTCCTTAATAAGGCCGCGCTCTAAAAGTTGGCGGGTTATTTTGGTAACACTAGCAGGCGCGAGCTGACTCACGTCCGCGACTTGAATACGGGAGATAGGACCTTGCTGATCAATCAGCCTATATACCGCAGCGCTGTTAAGCTGTTTTACTAAATCTACATTACCAATCTGTCCGCCATTCATGCTTAATTTTGCTCGTATTGTCCGTTAACAACCGTCGCTTTTACTTTAAAGTCACGATCGAAAATAGTCAGGTTTGCAACCATCCCTTTTCGAACTCGGCCAAGGCGATCCTCAACACCAATTGCTGTTGCTGGGTATAACGTGGCCATTCGTAGAGCTTCGTCTAAAGCGATCCCCGCGTGCTCAACTGAATTCTGAACTGCTTCAATCATTGTCAAAGCTGAGCCGCCTAGCGTGCCATTTTCATCAACACACTTACCATCTCGGTAATATACTTTCTTACCGACAAAAATAAAGTGATCAATGTTAGCACCTGCTGGAGCTGTGGCATCCGTCACCAAAACAAGCTTTTCACCTTTGATTTTATGAGCAATTCGGATGTTTGCGTAGTCGACGTGAAAACCATCAGCAATAATGCCAGCATATACGTCAGGAGTATCGTAAATTGCACCAACAACTCCTGGTTCACGACCAACCATTGGTGTCATTGCATTAAAGAGGTGTGTAGCAAAAGTAATGCCTGCTTCAAAGCTTTTACGTGCTTCGGCGTAGGTTGCATTTGTGTGGCCAATTGAAACCACGATGCCAGCAGCCTTTAATCGCGTAATATGCTCTGGGTCGTTATGCTCAGGTGCTAGTGTTACTTTCGCTACGATATCGGCGTTTGCGCAGATAAGGTCGATCATGCTTTCGTCTGATGGGCGAATAAAATCGACGTTATGGATGCCTTTTTTCGCGACGTTAAGGTAAGGACCTTCGAGGTGTAAGCCAAGCGATTGATTTTGATACTTGTTGTGGTACTCACGAGCTGCGGCAATTGCAGTTCGCATATCTTCATCAGATGATGTAATGAGTGTTGGCAGGAAGCTAGTACAGCCAGATTTGAGGTTTGCCTGGTGCATGATTTGCATGGTTTCAGGGGTAATTGCATCGTTTAGCATTACACCGCCACAACCGTTCAACTGCAGATCGATAAAGCCTGGACTTAGATTAGCGCCTGCAAGGTCTTTTACTTCGATGCTTTGAGGTAGCTCAGAAACCGGCACAATAGATTGAATAAGATCGTTTTCGATGATGACCGCATGATCGGTAAGAACATCACTACCGGTATAAATTTTACAGTTACTTAGCGCGTACATAGTCAGCTAGTCCTTATAGATGAGAATTCAATTTCTATATCGTTATCTAAGTAGAGACTGCTTCAGTCATATGGGTACTTAGTTTGTATCACTGAATTAGATAACGAGTCACATACAGCAAGTCGCGTTTTATCGATGTTATTGTCATAGTAACTAACTGAAAAGTAATAATTGTATGGTTTTTTATGATTCTTTTTCAGAGCAAAGTTACAGTGATTTACCCGCCTAGATACCAAAATAACACTGATTCTGCCTTGCATAAAGTGCGAGAATATTATCTTTAAAACGCCATTTTTTCGTATAATAAAATAAGTTTTATGATCTCGCTAGCAAAAACCTTCCGAAAGGGCAAATTGTGGTGATTATGATCACAAACGGTGAGCTTTTAATTTGCGGAGCAAAATTAATATCATAAACTTAGGATGACTAAATTGGACGGCTGAAATAAGTCATTCAACATAACATCTAATCCTATAGGGGGAACTTAAGGTGAACATTCTCGGATACTTCCAGAAGGTGGGTAAGGCGCTTATGGTGCCGGTTGCCACACTTCCTGCAGCAGCAATACTCATGGGTATTGGCTACTGGATCGACCCAAATGGCTGGGGCGCAAACAGTGCACTTGCTGCATTTCTTATTAAAGCTGGTGCAGCGATCATTGACAACATGTCAGTATTGTTCGCTGTTGGTGTTGCTTATGGAATGTCTAAAGACAAAGATGGCGCCGCTGCACTTTCAGGTTTCGTGGGCTTCTTAGTTGTCACAACGCTTTTGGCCCCTGGTGCAGTATCAAAAATTCAAGGCATTGACCCAAGTGAAGTACCTGCTGCATTTGGTAAAATCAATAACCAGTTCGTCGGTATCTTGGTTGGTATTGTTTCTGCTGAGTTGTACAACCGTTTTTCTCACGTAGAGCTGCACAAAGCACTGGCGTTTTTCTCTGGTAAGCGTCTTGTACCTATCCTAACGTCTTTTGCTGGTATCGTTATTGCGTTCATCCTGATGTACGTTTGGCCATCAGTTTACGGCGGTCTGGTCAGTTTTGGCGAAAGCATTCAAGGTATGGGTGAAGCAGGTGCAGGTGTTTACGCATTCTTCAACCGTCTTCTAATTCCTGTTGGTCTGCACCATGCACTAAACTCAGTGTTCTGGTTTGATGTTGCTGGTATTAATGACATTCCAAACTTCCTTGGCGGTGCGAAATCATTAGCTGAAGGCACGGCAACGGTAGGTGTTACGGGGATGTACCAAGCGGGCTTCTTCCCAATCATGATGTTTGGTTTACCAGGCGCTGCTCTAGCGATGTACCATACAGCGAAATCAAAGAATAAAGAGAAAGTGGCATCTATCATGATTGCGGCTGCGTTTGCTTCATTCTTTACAGGTGTAACAGAACCACTTGAATTTGCATTCATGTTCCTTGCTCCAGGACTGTACGTTCTTCACGCAGCGCTGACTGGTCTATCAGTTTATATCGCGGCATCAATGCAGTGGATTGCAGGTTTCGGTTTCTCTGCTGGTTTAGTCGACTTAGTATTGTCGACTCGTAACCCGCTAGCGGTAAACTGGTACATGCTCATTGTACAAGGTCTTGGTTTCTTTGCGGTTTACTACTTCGTGTTCCGTACCGTGATTGTTAAGTTTGGCCTTAAAACACCGGGACGTGAAGATGATGAAGAAGCTTCATCTAACGTGGCTGGATCAAGCAATTCTTCAGAGCTTGCTCGTCAGTACTTGAAGGCACTTGGCGGTCATGACAACCTAAGTTCTATCGATGCCTGTATTACTCGTTTGCGCCTTTCTGTGAAGGATATGAGCGTTATCAATGAGAAAACTCTGAAAGATCTTGGAGCTATGGGAGTTGTGAAGCTAGGTACAAACAACCTACAAGTTATCCTTGGTCCACTAGCAGAGATTGTTGCTGGTGAGATGAAGAATGTATCTAAAGATGAAGACTTAAGTGGTGTTCAGTTACCAGCTTAACTGTTTAATAGTGGTGCGATTGTTTGTTATTGGTATTGCAAACAATTGATACTACAACATCGCAAAAGGCCTCCGCAGGGGGCCTTTTTTCGTTTAGGCCCTTTGAATCTGCTTTGCTTTCACGCTAACTCGATAAATATTGTCGTTTTAGAGCGAGTTCTTGTTGTCTAATTGCTTAGAATTGTGGATCATTAGGAACAATGTACTCTGTGAAACCATACTTGGATACAGGGTTCCGTTTTCTCTGACAATACTAATATTTTTGAGGTGCTATAGATGAGTGAAGCTGATGCTCGTCCATCAAACTTTATTCGCCAGATCATTGATAAAGATCTAGCGGATGGTAAACACACTAGCGTGCATACTCGATTCCCGCCGGAGCCAAATGGCTACCTGCATATCGGTCATGCTAAGTCTATCTGTTTGAACTTCGGTATTGCTCAGGACTACCAGGGTCAATGTAATCTGCGTTTCGACGATACAAACCCTGAAAAAGAAGACATCGAATACGTTGAGTCTATCAAGAAAGATGTAAACTGGTTGGGCTTTGAGTGGAGTGGTGAAGTATGTTACTCATCAAACTACTTCGATAAGCTTTACGAATATGCAATTGAATTGATTAACAAAGGCTTAGCGTATGTAGATGAGCTAAGTCCAGAGCAAATTCGTGAATACCGCGGCACACTAAAGGCGCCAGGTAAACCAAGTCCATACCGTGACCGTTCTGTTGAAGAGAACTTGGCGTTGTTTGAAAAAATGCGCGCTGGTGAATTTGAAGAAGGTAAAGCGTGTCTTCGTGCTAAAATCGACATGGGTTCTTCATTCATGGTCATGCGCGATCCAGTTTTATACCGTGTGCGTTTTGCTACGCACCACCAAACTGGTGATAAGTGGTGCATTTACCCAATGTACGACTTTACGCACTGTATTTCTGATGCACTAGAAGGCATTACGCACTCTATTTGTACGCTTGAATTCATGGATAACCGTCGTCTGTACGATTGGGTTCTAGACAACATCACGATCGAAAGCCGTCCACATCAATACGAGTTCAGTCGTTTAAACCTTGAATACACAGTGATGTCTAAGCGTAAGCTTAACCAGCTAGTTACTGAAAAACTGGTTAATGGTTGGGATGATCCACGTATGCCGACTGTCTCAGGTCTGCGTCGTCGTGGCTTCACACCTGCATCTATTCGTGAGTTTTGTAAGCGTATTGGTGTAACGAAGCAAGAAAATATGATCGAGTTTAGTTCATTAGAATCTTGTATTCGTGATGACCTAAACGAGAACGCTCCGCGTGCAATGGCTGTACTGGATCCTGTTAAAGTTGTTATCGAAAACTTTGAAGCAGGCGCAGTAGAAAACTTGACAGTTGCCAACCACCCAAATAAACCTGAAATGGGCGTGCGTGAAGTGCCATTCACGCGTGAATTGTGGATTGAGCGTGAAGACTTCCGTGAAGAAGCGAACAAAAAGTACAAGCGTTTAGTGCTAGGTAAAGAAGTTCGTTTACGTGGTGCTTACGTGATCAAAGCTGAGCGCGTTGAAAAAGATGCCGAAGGCAACATCACAACGATCTTCTGTTCTTACGATGCAGATACGCTAGGTAAAAACCCAGCAGATGGTCGTAAAGTGAAAGGCGTTATTCATTGGGTGTCAGCTGATAAAGCTCTTCCAGCGGAAATTCGTCTGTACGATCGTTTATTTACGGTGCCAAACCCAGGCGCAGCGGAAGATTTTGCTTCTACTATCAACCCTGAATCATTAGTTGTGATCAATGGCTTTGTCGAGCCTAGCCTAGCTTCTGCAGAAGCAGAAAAAGGTTACCAATTTGAACGTATGGGTTACTTCTGTGCAGACTCGAAAGACTCTTCAGCAGATAATCTAGTATTCAACCGCACGGTCGGTCTACGTGATACCTGGGCAAAAATTGAGAATCAATAATCTCGATTAATGCTGAGAATGATGAAAAAATGCCAGCAAACGCTGGCATTTTTTATACCTACTCCCACAGAGCGCTATATAGATGTGCAAGACTGTGGAGAAAAAGATGGGCGTTTAGTAGCTTTTGTTCTGTAACCAAAGTGCTGACGTCTAAGGTACTTACTTCTAGAAACAAAAAACGCCAGCATGTGCTGGCGTTTACTTTTTAAATTAACAAACCCTTATTTTTTCGGTTTGTGTGCATCTGGATTGTCTTTACAACCACCATCGCTACACTTGCCGTACAAGTATAAGCTGTGGTTTGTTAGTGTGACATTGTACTTAGCTGCAATCTCTTTTTGACGTTCTTCAATAAGATCGTCAGAAAATTCAATTACCTCACCACAGTCTAGGCACACTAGGTGGTCGTGGTGATGTTGAGTCGATAATTCGAAGACTGACTTTCCACCTTCAAAGTGGTGACGAGTTACAATACCAGCATCGTCGAACTGGTTTAGAACTCGGTAAACAGTTGCTAGGCCAATTTCTTCACCTAGATCAATCAACTTTTTGTACAAATCTTCAGCACTGATGTGCTGGCAGTCTGGCTGCTGAAGTACTTCTAGAATTTTTAGCCTCGGAAGGGTTACTTTTAAACCCGCATCCTTCAGCGCCTGATTATTATCTGACATATACTTTCCCGTTGGATCATCTGCAGCGATTTAACAGAATTCAATCTTCCTACCATTATAGGATAAGCGTTCGGAACATTAAACCACGAACTTCAAAGGGTTAATAGAATCTTTTTGTAAATTAGAAACAGGTCCATTATATTACAGCTCTGACCAGTTACAATTGTGTAACATTAAGCTTGGAGAGGGCAGGGATAGCGATGAATAGGCGACTAGCGAAGATATACAAACCAGGAATTGTAAAGTTCGCACTCAATATTTGGCCTCCTTTTTGGGGGGCGGGTATTAAAATCTTACATATTTCTCAAGACTTCCGTACTGTAAAGGTACGTTTAAAGCTTCGCTGGTGGAATAAAAATGCCAATCGCACCCAATATGGCGGCAGTATTTTCTCTTTAACTGATCCTATTTACTCGTTGATGCTGATGGGGATTCTACGAGAGGAATATTATGTGTGGGATAAAGAGGCAAGCATTAACTTTATTAAGCCGGGGCAAAGTGATTTGTTTGCAGAATTTGAGGTCACTGAAGGGATGCTGGAAAACATTTATCAAATGACACGGAATGGAGAAAAGTGTTTTCCTGAGTTTATTACTCATGTAAAAGATAAACAGGGGAATGTGGTTTCAGAGGTTCAACGCAAGCTTTATGTAAGAAAGAAACCTCAGTATCGCGAAGAGGAAGTACTTACCGATGCTGTGTGACAATACATACAAAAAGACCTCCAAGTGGAGGTCTTTGCATCATTCAATTTGATTAGCCTTCTAGCTCAGCTAAACACATCTCTTCATAGATCTGTTTAACCCAGCTTTCAACACGCTCGTCAGTCAATTCTGGTTGGCGGTCTTCATCAATACATAGACCTACGAATTGGCTTTCGTCACCTTCAACAAGTGCTTTAGACGCTTCAAATTCGTAGCCTTCTGTCGAGGTATGGCCAAGAATTGTGCCGCCTTTAGATTCAACGATATCACGGACTGTGCCCATCGCGTCACAGAAGTATTCTGCGTAGTCTTCTTGGTCGCCACAGCCAAAGATAGCCACTAGCTTAGTAGAGAAGTCGATTTGCTCAAGCTCAGGGAAGAAGTCATCCCAATCACATTGTGCTTCGCCGTAGTACCAAGTTGGGATACCTAGAAGAAGAAGATCGAAGTTATCAATGTCTTCTTTGCTGCTTTTCGCGATGTCTTGAACGTGAACTAGATGTTTACCTAGTTGCTTTTGAATCATCTTTGCAACGGCTTCAGTATTACCTGTGTCGCTACCGAAGAAGATACCTACACTTGCCATAGAGTCTATACCTTTACATTGTTTGTTATTGGCGATGCTACTAAGGGTTTAACCTAACCCTGAGCCTTCCCAAGTTAGCTGAATTACACCTTTTGCAATAAAGCCAGCACAGCCTAGGAAAAGGACTAACCACACAATACGACGACCAAAAACAGGTACATTGCCTTGCTTTAGCACATCTTTTATCGCCATCCCGATGAAAAAAAAGATAGCAGCAAAAAGAAGATCGAGTCCAATAGACTCGAGCATATCCATATAGTCGTAAAGCATTTTAGCCCTTCATGCCGAAAAATCTTGGGCGCACTATACCACTGTTAAACGGTAAAGTTAATGCACTACAAGAAGGGTTATTTCAATAATCTAGTGTTGCTTTTCGAATTTGTTAACTCGAAATGTATTTTCGAATGACTCTCATTACTTCTGTCGGTTTCTCGGCGTGTAACCAGTGACCAGTGCCAGCGATAATGTGTGCTTTAGCATGGTTAAATTGTCGCTTCACTGCCGGCTGATGTTCTGGCATTAAGTAGTCAGAGTCGCCGCCTTTGATAAACAAAGTTGGGATATCTGTTGGTGTGATTTCTTGCCAGCCAATAATTTGGTCATAATTCTCAAAAAGGCTCGGTACGTTAAACCGCCAATCCATCTTATCGCCATTTTTGTACAGTGATTTAGAGAGAAATTGTCTTACACCATCGAGTTCAATATGTTGAGCTAGGATATCCATGGCTTGCTGTCGATTTGCTGGTTTTTCATTAATAACAGCATGTAAGCCGTTAAAAACATTATCGTGACGGTTCGTAGTGTAGGCAACAGGCGCCATGTCGAGAACGACTAACTGCTTGACTACATTTGGCGCAATGTCCACAAGAGCCATCGCGACTTTTCCGCCCATGGAGTGACCAATAACAATAGATGGCTCAACGTTTAAGTGCTGAAGGAGCTGAGCCACATCTTTTGCCATATCGGTATAGTTATGGACTTCGGAGTGGAAAGAGAGGCCGTGATTTCTCAGATCAATACTGATCACCGTGTGATCTTTAATAAGATCGCGGGCGAGTAGACCCAGATTACTTAAACTACCAAACAATCCGTGAATCAAAACAACTGTTTGGCCTTGGCCTTCCTGCTTATAGTTGAGTAATGCTGACATTTTATCTTATTCGTGATGGGTTTAACGTGGAGTATCCGCGTGGATCTCGTTATAATCCCCCAGAGTTTAAACATTGAGAATGTGAAAAGCGAATGAAAACAATTGAGGTTGATGAGGATCTATACCGTTATATAGCTAGTCAAACTAAGCATATCGGTGAAAGCGCCTCGGATATTTTGCGACGCCTTTTAAACCTTGATGGTCAGTTGCAGGAAGCTAAAGCCGCGCCTGTAGTAGAGAAGCCACAAGGGATTGTAGTAAGTAAAGATGCGGGTAAAACGGAATCTGTTGATGTAGTGAAAGAAATGCGTTCGCTGCTTATTTCTGATGAGTTTGCCGGTCTAAAAAAAGCGATTGATCGCTTTATGTTGGTATTATCGACCTTACATAAATTGAATCCAGAAGGTTTCGCCCAGGCTACGAATGTAAAAGGACGCAAACGCGTGTACTTTGCAGATAATGAAGAAACCTTGCTAGCAAACGGTAATACGACCAAGCCAAAAGCCATTCCTGGCACACCGTTTTGGGTTATCACGAATAACAATACAAGTCGTAAAAGACAGATGGTTGAACAAGTGATGGCACACATGGGGTTCCAACCTGACTTAATAGAAAAAGTAACAGGTTCAATCTAAGAAACCTGATAGAAGCCTCATAATGCGTCGCAGTGAGCGGATATTATGAGGCTTTTTTAATTTTATTTGTATTGAAAGAAAGGATGTCAAACATGGCTATGCACCCTCGTGCTGGGCAAAAAGCGCAGCAGGAAGATCTTCACAATATCCCAGCACTCGTTGCTAACTACTTCTTACTTCAACCAGACGCGGCAAACGCAGAACACAAAGTTCAATTTGGTACTTCTGGCCACCGCGGTACTGCAGACAAGCACACTTTTAACGAAAACCACATTTTAGCGATCGCTCAAGCGGTAGCAGAAGTTCGTTCTGAGCAAGGCACAATTGGCCCGTTGTTTGTGGGTAAAGACACGCATGCGCTATCTGAGCCTGCTTTCTCAAGTGTGATTGAAGTACTGATTGCAAATGGTGTGAAAGTGATTGTCCAACAAGACAACGGTTACACGCCAACACCGGGTATTTCACACGCGATTCTGACTTACAACATCAAACACGATGAAAAAGCAGACGGTATCGTTATTACTCCATCACATAACCCACCACAAGACGGCGGTATCAAATACAATCCGACACATGGTGGTCCTGCAGAAGCTGAGTTGACTCAAGCTATCGAAGATCGTGCGAACGAACTGATTGCTGAAGGTTTACAAGGTGTGAAACGCCTACCACTAGCAGAAGCAAAAGCATCGGATCTGTTTGTAGAGATGGACTTGGTGAAGCCATACATCGATGACCTGGTGAACGTTATCGATATGGAAGCAATCCAAAAGGCGAACCTGAAGATTGGTGTAGATCCATTGGGTGGCAGCGGTATCGATTACTGGCGTCAAATTGGTCAGGCATACAACCTAGACCTAACGCTAGTAAGTGAATCGATCGATCCTTCTTTCCAATTCATGTCGCTAGATAAAGACGGCGTTGTGCGTATGGACTGTTCTTCTCCTTACGCAATGGCGGGTCTATTGGCACTGAAAGACGAATACGATTTAGCATTTGGTAACGATCCTGACTACGACCGTCACGGTATCGTTACGCCAAAAGGTTTGATGAACCCGAACCACTTCTTAGCCGTTTGTATTGACTACTTGTACCGTCATCGTGACGCGTGGGGTAAAGACGTCGCTGTTGGTAAAACACTAGTTTCAAGTGCGCTGATTGACCGTGTTGTTGCGGATCTAGGTCGTGAGCTATGTGAAGTGCCTGTTGGTTTCAAATGGTTTGTAGACGGTCTGTACACTGGTAAGTTTGGTTTCGGCGGCGAAGAAAGTGCTGGTGCGTCTTTCCTTCGTAAAGATGGCACACCTTGGTCAACAGACAAAGATGGCATCTTGCTATGCCTTCTAGCAGCAGAGATCACTGCGGTAACGGGTAAGAACCCTCAAGATTACTATGAAGAGCTAGCGGCGAAGCACGGTGAGTCGAAGTACAACCGTATTCAAGCTGTAGCAAATGGCCCACAAAAAGACGTATTGAAGAAGTTGTCACCAGAAATGGTTGCGGCTGAAACTCTAGCAGGTGATGCGATCACTGCTCGTCTAACGCATGCACCAGGCAATGGTGCTGCGATTGGTGGCCTTAAAGTAACGACGGCTAACGGTTGGTTCGCTGCTCGTCCATCAGGCACAGAGGACATCTACAAGATTTACTGTGAAAGCTTCAAAGGTGAAGAACATCTGAAACAAATCGAAGCTGAAGCACAAGAGATCGTTAATCAAGTGTTTGCAGCCGCTGGTTTGTAAAACATCCAATGGTCAATGTATCTAGCAAAGGGTTGATGTGAAAACATCAACCCTTTCATGTTTAAGTGCCCCGAACCGCTTTATCTCCGGGCCATGAATCTGGTACCACAAACCAGAATTGACCGTCTTCCGTTTGTGCGTGTATGAATCGATCTAAAGGCTTTTCAATAGGTTGAGAGAAATCGTCTGTACCGGTCGCCCAGCATGGTTTATGTAAATGATAAAGGGGTTTACCAATTAAATCCCATTGACGTTGATAGCACCAGTAACCACTAATCTGACTTGGATTTAATTCATAACCCAAGCACTCCTTAGGAGTTGGCTCTGGAGTAAACGGATTAATATAGAGTCGTCCTTGCATCATTAGGCGCTCTTCTGGAGAGTCGTTTAAAGGAATTATTTTTTGAAATTCCGGGCGATCGCTCATTTTCAGCTGATGCGTGAGCATTCTATCCAATTTTACATGTAACTGGTCGTGAGCATTCGGGCCATACCAAATGCCGTTGTAAAGAAGATAAAACTTAATCGCCACTTCCCAATGTTCTATCTGATTTGATTCTGTATTCCTCAACACTAAATCGACAGCACCAATGGTCTTACCTTCCGCGTCGTTTAACTGAATTTCTTCGGCAATAATCTGATATCGTTCTGAATTAGAAAGAGCCGCAGTGCATAGGTGCTGATATAAAAAACCCAGTCTCGGATTACCATTGTATTGTTCTGAGCTATTCAAAGGTTTGACCGAGATATCTTCTAAGGTTGCAAACGGAGGGGTTAACTTGAAAAGCGGAGGTGAAGTGGCGATCCATTGGTAAAAGCGTTGCAGTTGGTTCATCCGTATCCCTAAATTTATGGTGAGGCGACAAGCTTTGTTATTGTAACTAAATTTGCTTTTGAGGGTAGGGTGGCTAGCATCGATATTAGGGTTCGAGGTACACTTTAAAGACCTAAATGATATCAAGGTGCCAGATGTCAAAACGTTGTTGTATCAACTAGGTTGCATTCTTTCGTCTGATTCCATCAAGAGGTTATTTAGGTTTACATGCGCTAGAAATTGGAAGTAATAATGAATAACTTAAAGCTAGAACAGATTCTTAATGACAAACTGTCACCGCAGTTAATTAAAGATTACGCACCAAATGGGTTACAGGTAGAAGGGAAATCAGCGGTAAAGCGTGTTATCACTGGCGTAACCGCCTCTCAAGCCTTAATCGATAAAGCGATTGAGCTTAATGCAGACGCATTGCTTGTTCATCATGGCTATTTTTGGAAAGGTGAGCCTGAGCCAATTCGTGGCATGAAAGGTAAACGAATTCGTAGTCTGATCAAAAACGATATCAACTTATATGGTTATCACCTTCCTCTAGATATTCATCCAGAGCTAGGCAACAACGCTGAATTAGCTCGCTTACTTGAAATCGAAGTAGAAGGTGGGCTTGAAGGGCACCCTCAGTCAGTTGTTATGTTTGGGCGCTTGAAAAAGCCGATGTCTGGTGTTGAATTTGCGAGTAAGATCAACCAAGTTCTTGATAGAGAGCCTCTGCATATCGCTCCAGAGAATACCGATAAGATGATTGAGACAGTCGGCTGGTGCACTGGTGGAGGGCAGGATTTCATTGAACTTGCTGTACAGCACGGGCTGGATGCATTTATCTCTGGAGAAATTTCAGAGCGCACCACTTATACCGCTCGTGAAATGGACATTCATTACTTTGCTGCAGGTCATCATGCTACTGAGCGTTATGGTGTTCAGGCCTTAGGCAAATGGCTAGCGGATGAATATGGCCTACATGTGGAGTTTATCGATATTGATAATCCGGTTTAGCGTTCTCCATTAATAACGTTAAACGCAAAAAAGAAAAAAGGGTTGAGACGAAAATCTCAACCCTTTTGTTTGTCTATCTTCGTACTAAAAGATCATTCACGTTCGTGAAGTGGAGAAAACTCACGTTGTGTTTCGCCAGTGTATAGCTGACGAGGACGACCGATGCGGTTCAGTGGATCGCTGTGCATTTCGTTCCAGTGAGCAATCCAGCCGATGGTACGAGAAATCGCGAAGATAACCGTAAACATAGAAACTGGAATACCAATCGCTTTAAGAATGATACCTGAGTAGAAGTCTACGTTCGGGTACAGCTTCTTAGACACGAAGTACTCATCAGAAAGCGCAATGCGCTCAAGTTCCATTGCAACGTCTAGCAGAGGGTCTTGAATGTTTAGCTCTTTGAGAACTTCATGACACGTTTCGCGCATTACTGTCGCACGTGGGTCGTAGTTCTTGTAAACGCGGTGACCAAAGCCCATTAAGCGGAATGGGTCATCTTTGTCTTTCGCGCGGTCTACATATTCAGGGATGTTATCGACGCTGCCAATCTCTTCTAGCATTCTCAAGCAGGCTTCGTTTGCACCACCGTGAGCAGGTCCCCAAAGGGATGCAATACCAGCGGCAATACATGCAAATGGGTTCGCACCAGAAGAGCCAGCTAGGCGTACAGTTGATGTCGACGCATTCTGTTCGTGATCCGCGTGTAGAGTGAAAATCTTATCCATCGCACGGGCAACCACAGGATTTACTTCATACTCTTCGCAAGGGTTTGCGAACATCATATGCAAGAAGTTCTCAGCGTAGCTAAGGTCGTTACGAGGGTAAATAAATGGCTGACCGATAGAGTATTTGTAACACATCGCCGCCAGTGTTGGCATTTTTGACAGCAGACGGTACGCTGCAATTTCGCGGTGTTCGTCGTTGTTAATGTCAAGAGAGTCGTGATAGAAGGCTGCAAGTGCTCCAACTACACCACACATTACCGCCATTGGGTGAGCATCGCGTCTGAAGCCATGGAAAAAGCTTGCGATTTGCTCGTGTACCATTGTGTGACGAGTAACGGTCGTTTTGAATTGCTCGTATTGTTCTCGGGTAGGGGCTTCACCATAAAGAAGGATGTAACATACTTCTAAGTAATCTGCGTTATTGGCTAATTGATCAATCGGGAAACCGCGGTGCAAAAGAATACCTTTGCCGCCATCGATGTACGTGATTGATGATTCACAAGATGCAGTGGCAAGAAAACCTGGGTCAAAAGTAAAGTAACCATTGGCTCCCAGCTTACGAACGTCAATTACAGGTGTACCTAGCGTACCGTCCATAATTGGCAGTTCGATTGGCGCTTGACCTTCAACATGAAGGGTCGCTTTCTTATCCGCCATAACAATCTCCTTTGTTTATTATTTAATCCGTCCAGGATGTTTATGTGCCATTTTTGTACTGTTGTTAAAGCTTAAAGTCAATTTTTCTCCATCTTTGTGTGCACTTGTTATGATTTTTCTCATGAAAATCGTTAAAAATCTGTTCTATGTAGCATAATTTGTTACACCAATTGTATTAGAATGTTGCTCGCCGTATATTGGCAAAGAAAATTTTAGTTAAATCCTTATAAATTCGGGGCTAGAAACAAAGAGTGAGGTTTGTTGCTGGATTCCGTTTGTTAACAACTTGTTTACAATTATCTGAGTGGTTACTCGCGATGTTTGTTAAATAGATGTTAACTTTTGTACGTTTGGAAGCTGAAATTGGTTATAACAATAAATGCTCAATGGAGCTGAGTGAGCAAGCCCGTGAAAGAAAGAAAGTCAAGACCTGTTAATTTAGATTTACAGACCATCCACTTTCCTATCACAGCAATCGCATCCATCCTACACCGTGTGTCTGGGGTAATTACGTTTGTTGCGGTGGGTATATTACTGTGGTTACTATCCATTTCTCTGTCATCCCCAATGGGTTTTATGGAAGCCGCTGACATCGTCGATAGCTTCTTCGTAAAATTCATCCTGTGGGGAATTCTTACTGCACTTGCCTACCACATCGCAGGTGGTATCCGTCACTTATTGATGGATCTAGGTCACTTTGAAGAACTAGATTCAGGCACGATGAGCGCTAAAGTCGCGTTTGGTGCAACAGCAGTATTATCATTATTGGCGGGGATCTTGGTATGGTAAAACACGTATCTTCATTTGGTCGTAATGGTGTACACGATTTCCTACTAATTCGTGCAACTGCAATCATTATGACGCTATACACGATTTATCTGATTAGCTTCTGTGCATTTTCAGATATCTCTTACGCATCTTGGACCCAATTCTTTGGTGGTACCTTCACTAAAGTATTCACCATGTTGGCACTTGTCTCGATCCTGATTCACGCATGGGTTGGTTTGTGGCAGGTATTAACTGATTACATTAAGTGCGCGAAACTACGTGGCGCACTACAACTTGGTGTTATTGCCGTGCTATTCGGCTATGTCTTCTCTGGTCTATTTATTCTGTGGGGTGCGTAAGTGTCTATTCCAGTTCGTGAGTTTGATGCCGTAGTAATCGGCGCTGGTGGTGCAGGTATGCGCGCTGCACTACAAATTTCAGAACAAGGCCTATCATGTGCTTTGTTGTCAAAAGTATTTCCAACACGTTCTCATACTGTGTCTGCACAGGGTGGCATTACTGTTGCTCTGGGTAACTCGCACAAAGACGATTGGCAATGGCACATGTACGATACCGTTAAAGGTTCCGACTACATCGGTGACCAGAACGCGATTGAATACATGTGTAAAAATGGTCCTGAGTCAGTTATCGAGCTTGAAAAAATGGGTCTGCCATTCTCTCGTTTTGATAATGGTACCATCTACCAACGTCCATTCGGTGGTCAATCTAAAGAGTTTGGTGGTGAGCAGGCTGCTCGTACAGCCGCTGCAGCAGACCGTACTGGTCACGCACTTCTTCACACGCTTTACCAGCAAAACGTAAAACACAAAACAACCATCTTCTCGGAGTGGTACGCTTTGGATCTTGTGAAAAACCAAGACGGCGCAATCATGGGTTGTACTGCGATTTGTATGGAAACGGGTGAAATCTGTTACTTCAAATCAAAAGCAACCATTCTAGCTACAGGTGGTGCAGGTCGTATTTACGCATCGACCACTAACGCGCACATCAACACGGGTGATGGCGTTGGTATGGCACTTCGCGCAGGCGTTCCAATGCAAGACATGGAAATGTGGCAGTTCCACCCAACAGGTATTGCTGGCGCGGGTGTTCTAGTGACGGAAGGTTGTCGTGGTGAAGGTGGTTACCTTCTAAATAAAGATGGTGAACGCTTCATGGAGCGCTACGCACCAAACGCGAAAGACCTTGCTGGTCGTGACGTGGTTGCTCGTTCAATGATGATTGAAATCCGTGAAGGCCGCGGCTGTGATGGTCCTTGGGGTCCACATATCAAGTTGAAACTTGATCACCTTGGTAAAGAAGTACTTGAATCACGTCTACCAGGTATCTGTGAACTGTCTCGTACATTTGCACACGTTGACCCTGTGAAAGAGCCAATTCCAGTAATTCCAACTTGTCACTACATGATGGGTGGTGTACCTACTCAAGTCTCTGGCCAAGCAATTAAGCAGAAGGCCGACGGTAGCGAGATGGAAGTACAAGGCCTTTACGCATGTGGTGAGATTGCTTCTGTATCGGTACACGGTGCTAACCGTCTGGGCGGCAACTCATTACTAGACTTGGTCGTATTTGGTCGTGCTACTGGCTTGCACCTTGGCGAAACGCTAGCAGCGCAAGCAGAAGCTCGTCCTGCAACAGAATCTGATATTGAAGCGTCTCTAGCGCGTACTATGCGTTGGGAAAACAGCACTGGTGGTGAAGATCCAGTTCAGATTCGTAAAGACCTACAAGCATGCATGCAAAACAGCTTCTCGGTATTCCGTGAAGGCGATGCGATGGCAACCGGTCTAGAAGAGTTGAAAGTGATTCGCGAACGTTTGAAAGATGCGCATCTAGCGGACAAGTCTTCAGAGTTCAACACGCAGCGTATCGAGTGTCTAGAACTTGATAACCTGATGGAAACCGCGTTTTCAACTGCCGTTGCAGCGAACTACCGTACAGAGAGTCGTGGCGCACATGCTCGTTTCGATTTCCCTGAGCGTGATGATGAGAACTGGCTATGCCACTCTATCTACAATCCGGAAACAGAAGCGATGACTAAGCGTGATGTGAACATGACGCCAACGCATCGTGAAGCTTTCCCGCCGAAAGTACGTACATACTAAAGGGAGGATACGACTATGAAATTAAACTTCTCTTTATACCGTTACAATCCGGATGTGGATACCAAGCCTTACATGAAAGAGTATACCCTTGAGGTAGACGAAGGCTCAGACATGATGGTGCTTGATGCATTGATTCTGCTAAAAGAGCAAGATCCAAGCATCGCGTTCCGTCGCTCATGCCGTGAAGGGGTATGTGGTTCTGATGGTTTGAATATGAATGGTAAAAACGGCCTAGCGTGTATCACACCGTTATCTGCTCTACAAGGCGATAAGATAGTTATTCGTCCACTACCAGGGTTACCTGTCGTGCGCGATCTTATCGTTGACATGACGCAGTTCTATGATAACTATGCGAAAGTTAAACCATTCTTGATTGATGATGGTGCATTACCACCATCACGTGAGAACCTACAATCGCCTGATGATCGTGCGCATTTAGATGGATTGTACGAATGTATCATGTGTGCATGTTGTACAACGTCTTGCCCATCATTCTGGTGGAACCCTGATAAATTCATCGGCCCAGCTGGTCTTCTCGCAGCGTACCGTTGGCTAATTGATAGCCGCGATACGGCAACAGATGAACGTTTGTCTGATCTTGATGATGCATTTAGCGTTTTTCGTTGCCATGGCATCATGAATTGTGTAAGTGTTTGTCCTAAGGGATTAAATCCGACGAAAGCCATCGGTCACATTAAGTCGATGTTGGTTAATCGTTCGGTTTAATTTACTCGCTCTTAGGAATGTCGCAGTGTTGCGGATCACCCGATATGACCGCTTCACTGCTTCAGTAATATTCGAGTAAAGAATACAAAAATTGCCGACCGTATTTTTAGTCGGCTCTTATAGCTCGGCAAAGACCGAAGCAAACGTGAAAACTACTGGTTAAGGGAAAATATGCACAACGGCGTGATGAAGGCATGGCTCGAGTCTTCACACTTGGCTGGCGCCAATGCAACGTATGTAGAGGACCTCTACGAACTGTATCTAAGTGATCCCGATCTGGTAAGTGAGGAGTGGAAACGTGTTTTTGAAGGCTTGCCTAAGCCATCAGAAGAAGTGGCAGAACAACCACATTCACGTGTCCGTGACTACTTCCGACGACTCGCTAGAGAAACAAAGCATTACAATGTCCAAGTTAGTGACCCAGATGTCGATGCAAAACAAGTAAAAGTTCTACAGCTAATCAACGCATACCGTTTCCGCGGGCATGAAGCTGCAGAATTAGACCCACTAGGTCTATGGCAACGCCCAACAGTGGCGGAGTTAGACCCTGCTTTTCATAATCTTACCGAAGATGACTTCGAAGAAACTTTCAACGTAGGTTCTTTTGCTGTTGGGCAAGAAACCATGAAGTTGAAAGATATCTATGAAGCCCTCAACAAAACTTATTGCGGTTCCATCGGTGCTGAATACATGCACATGACTGACACAGAGCAAAAGCGTTGGATTCAGCAACGCCTTGAGTCTGTCGTAGGCCAGCCATCATTCAACAAAGATGAGAAGCGCACATTCCTAGAAGAGCTAACAGCCGCTGAAGGTTTGGAGCGTTACCTCGGGGCGAAATTCCCAGGTGCAAAACGTTTCTCTTTAGAAGGTGGTGATGCGCTGATTCCGATGACGAAAGAGTTGATCCGTCATGCGGGTACAAGTGGAATGCGTGAAGTGGTTATCGGTATGGCTCACCGCGGTCGTTTGAACATGCTGGTGAACGTACTTGGTAAGAAACCTCAAGACCTGTTTGATGAGTTCGCAGGTAAACACGACGAAACTTGGGGTACGGGTGATGTGAAATATCACCAAGGTTTCTCTGCTGATTTTGCGACTCCAGGCGGTGATGTTCACTTAGCACTTGCATTTAACCCATCGCACCTAGAAATCGTAAACCCGGTAGTCATGGGCTCAGTTCGAGCACGTCAAGACCGCTTGGGTGATAATCAAGGTAGCAAAGTGCTTCCTATCACCATCCACGGTGATTCAGCAATCGCTGGTCAGGGTGTGGTTGCCGAAACTTTCAACATGTCTCTTGCTCGTGGGTTCCAAGTTGGTGGTACGGTACGTATCGTCATCAACAACCAAGTAGGCTTTACGACGTCTAATCCTCGTGACACGCGTTCTACGATGTACTGTACCGACATCGCGAAGATGGTGCAGGCGCCAATTTTCCATGTAAATGCAGATGACCCTGAAGCAGTTGCTTTTGTTACTCGCATTGCATTGGATTACCGTAACGAGTTCAAGCGCGATGTCGTGATCGATCTTGTATGTTACCGTCGCCACGGTCACAATGAGGCGGATGAGCCAAATGCGACTCAGCCTTTGATGTACCAGAAAATCAAAAAGCATCCTACACCACGCAAATTGTATGCAGATGTTCTGATCGACAAAAATGAGTCAGATATCGAGACAGCGACTCAGTTAGTCAATGAGTATCGCGATGCATTGGATCGCGGTGAAGTGGTTGTTAAAGAATGGCGTCCAATGGCGTTGCACTCTGTAGACTGGTCCCCTTACTTAGGGCACGAATGGGATATGGAGTGGGATTCAAAATACGACAAGACACGCCTTATTGAGCTAGGCAATCGTCTGTGTCAGTACCCAGAAAGCCATAAACTGCAAAGCCGTGTTAATAAGCTATACAACGATCGTCTAGCAATGATGACCGGTGAAAAAGCTATTGACTGGGGTATGGCTGAAACATTGGCGTATGCTACATTGGTTGACGATGGCAAGCGTATTCGTCTTTCTGGTCAGGACTCGGGTCGTGGTACTTTCTTCCACCGTCACTCGGTTCTTCATAACCAAACCGATGCAAGCACTTACATTCCATTAGCGAATATTCATGACAACCAAGGGCCATTCCAAGTCTTTGACTCAGTATTGTCAGAAGAAGCTGTGTTGGCGTTTGAATACGGTTACGCAACAGCCGAACCAGGTGGTTTAACTATCTGGGAAGCACAGTTTGGTGATTTTGCCAACGGTGCACAAGTTGTTATCGACCAGTTTATCTCGTCAGGCGAGCAAAAGTGGGCGCGTTTGTGCGGTCTTACTATGCTTCTACCTCATGGTTATGAAGGTCAAGGTCCTGAGCACTCATCTGCACGTTTAGAGCGTTACCTTCAGCTTTGTGCTGAGCAAAATATGCAGGTTGTGGTTCCTTCAACACCGGCTCAGGTGTACCACATGATTCGTCGTCAGGTTGTACGCCCAATGCGTCGACCTCTCATTGTTATGTCGCCGAAATCTTTGCTGCGCCACCCTCTATGTACTTCAACGATTGAAGACTTGGCGGATGGTACATTCCAATCTGCAATTCCAGAAGTAGATGATTTAGAACCAAGCAAAGTGAAACGTGTCGTGTTCTGTGCTGGTAAGGTTTACTTTGACCTACTAGAGCAGCGCCGTAACAACGAGCAAGACGATGTTGCTATCGTGCGTATTGAACAGCTTTACCCATTCCCAATGGAAGAAGTACAAGCAGCAATTGCTCAATACACTAACGTTGAAGACTTCGTGTGGTGTCAGGAAGAACCTCAGAACCAAGGTGCTTGGTACTGTAGCCAACATAACTTCCGTGCCGCTATTCCTGCAGGTGCAAATCTTAAATACGCAGGTCGCCCAGCTTCTGCTTCGCCAGCAGTTGGCTACATGTCGGTGCACTTGAAACAACAAAAAGCGTTGGTTGAAGACGCTCTGAACGTGAACTCAAAAACTTCGAATTAAGAATTAGAAGTTAAAGGAAGAAACAGATATGACAATTGAAATTCTGGTTCCAGATTTACCTGAATCAGTTGCTGATGCAACCGTAGCGACATGGCACAAACAACCAGGCGACGCAGTAGAGCGTGACGAGGTTTTGGTTGACATCGAAACAGACAAAGTTGTGCTAGAAGTTCCAGCTCCGGAAGCTGGCGTTTTAGAAGCTATTGTTGAAGCAGAAGGTGCGACAGTACTTTCTAAACAAATCATTGCTAAATTGAAGCCAGGCGCAGTTGCAGGTGAACCAACTGCAGACAAAACAGAAGGTACTGAAGCATCTCCTGATAAGCGTCACAAAGCTGCGCTTAGCGAAGAAAGTAATGACGCACTAAGCCCAGCAGTGCGCCGTTTATTGGCTGAACATGGCTTAGAAGCAAGCCAAGTGAAAGGCACTGGTGTTGGTGGTCGTATTACGCGCGAAGATATTGAAGCGCATCTTGCGAACGCTAAATCTGCGTCAAAAGAAGACTCGCCAGCAGTGGTTGACGTGCCGGCAGCGGCTCGCAGTCAGAAACGTGTTCCAATGACTCGCCTTCGTAAGACAGTTGCTAACCGTCTGCTAGAAGCGAAGAACAACACGGCAATGCTAACGACGTTTAACGAAGTGAACATGAAACCAATCATGGACCTTCGTAAGCAGTACAAAGATCAGTTCGAAGAGCGTCACGGTATTCGTTTAGGCTTCATGTCTTTCTACGTGAAAGCAGTAACAGAAGCGCTTAAGCGTTACCCAGAAGTAAATGCTTCGATTGATGGCGATGACATTGTTTACCACAACTACTTCGACATTAGCATGGCGGTATCAACGCCACGTGGTCTAGTTACACCTGTCCTAAAAGACTGTGACAAGCTTGGTTTCGCTGATGTTGAAAAAGGCATCAAAGAGCTGGCTATCAAAGGTCGTGATGGCAAGCTAACGGTAGACGAGCTAATGGGCGGTAACTTCACTATCACAAACGGTGGTGTGTTTGGTTCACTTATGTCTACACCAATCATCAACCCACCTCAATCAGCGATTCTTGGTATGCATAAGATCCAAGAGCGTCCGATGGCAGTGGATGGCAAAGTTGAAATCTTGCCGATGATGTACCTAGCGTTATCTTACGATCACCGCCTAATTGACGGTCGTGAATCAGTTGGTTTCCTAGTAACGATTAAAGAGTTACTAGAGGACCCAGCACGTCTCCTATTAGACGTTTAATATCGCTAAAACGTCTAGTTATCGTAGGTAGCTAGACGTTAAAAATTTCAATGGCTAGACTAGCTCAACGTTTGGCCTTCATTTGAATCCTTCAGTATGAGAACTCATGATGAAGGATTTATTTGAGAAGACCCTACAGACGTACAAGCAGCCAAGACTGCAGCGTTATGGAAATAATAAATCCCTTAAGGGAAAAACAAACGGAATATCGAAATGAATTTGCATGAATACCAAGCCAAACAGCTGTTTGCAGAATTCGGTTTGCCTGTGCCAGAAGGCTACGCGTGTGATACACCACAAGAAGCTTTTGAAGCCGCAGGCCGTATTAGTACAGCCAAGAAAGTAGTTAAATGTCAGGTTCACGCTGGTGGCCGTGGTAAAGCGGGTGGCGTAGAGCTACACGATACAAAAGAAGGCGTTAAAGAGTTTGCACAGAAGTGGTTAGGTAAAAACCTAGTGACTTACCAAACTGACGCTAACGGTCAGCCAGTAACAAAAATCCTTGTTGAAGAAGCTTCAAATATTGCGAACGAACTATACCTAGGTGCGGTAGTTGACCGTGCTAGCCGTAAGATTGTTTTCATGGCTTCTACCGAAGGTGGTGTGGAAATTGAAAAAGTTGCGGAAGAAACGCCGGAACTCATCCACAAAGCAGCAATTGACCCACTAGTAGGTCCACAAGCTTACCAAGGTCGTGAGCTAGCGTTCAAACTTGGTCTTGAAGGCGACCAAATCAAACAATTCGTTAAGATCTTTATGGGTCTTGGCACTATGTTCTCTCAGTACGATCTTGCTCTGCTAGAGATCAACCCACTTGTGATTACTGGCGAAGGCAACTTGCTATGTCTTGACGGTAAGATCAACATCGACTCAAACGCACTGTATCGTCAGCCTAAGCTTCGTGAAATGCACGATCCTTCACAAGAAGATGAGCGTGAAGCACACGCAGCTCAGTGGGAGCTGAACTACGTAGCACTAGACGGTAACGTTGGCTGTATGGTTAACGGTGCAGGCCTAGCAATGGGTACGATGGATATCGTAAACCTACACGGCGGCAAACCAGCTAACTTCTTAGATGTAGGTGGCGGCGCGACGAAAGAGCGTGTTGCTGAAGCATTCAAGATCATCCTATCTGATGACAATGTGAAAGCGGTACTTGTTAACATCTTCGGTGGTATTGTACGTTGTGACATGATCGCAGAAGGTATTATCGGTGCGGTTAAAGAGGTAGGTGTAAGCGTACCTGTTGTTGTTCGTCTTGAAGGTACTAACGCTGACCTAGGTCGCGAAGTTCTCGCTAATTCTGATGTTGATATCATTGCTGCTGAGTCGCTAACTGACGCTGCTCAGAAAGTTGTTGCTGCTGCGGAGGCTAAATAATGTCTGTATTAATTAACAAAGACACTAAAGTAATCTGTCAGGGTTTCACTGGTGGTCAAGGTACTTTCCACTCAGAGCAAGCTATCGCATACGGTACGCAAATGGTTGGTGGTGTGTCTCCAGGTAAAGGCGGCCAAACTCACCTAGGTCTACCTGTATTCAACACAGTACGCGAAGCAGTAGAAGCGACTGGCGCAACAGCGACAGTCATCTACGTACCAGCACCTTTCTGTAAAGATGCAATCCTAGAAGCGATTGACGCGGGTATCGAGCTAATCGTAACGATTACTGAAGGTATCCCTACTACAGATATGATCGACGTAAAAGTGAAGCTAGAAGAAACTGGCGTTCGCATGATCGGTCCTAACTGTCCGGGTGTTATCACTCCTGATGAGTGTAAGATCGGTATCATGCCTGGTCACATTCACAAGAAAGGTAAAGTAGGTATCGTATCTCGTAGCGGTACTCTAACTTACGAAGCAGTCAAACAAACCACTGACGAAGGTTTCGGCCAGTCTACTTGTGTTGGTATCGGTGGTGACCCAATCCCGGGTTCAAACTTCATTGATATCCTAAAACTGTTCCAAGAAGACCCTGAGACAGAAGCGATCGTTATGATCGGTGAGATCGGTGGTACTGCAGAAGAAGAAGCAGCAGCATACATTAAAGAAAATGTAACGAAGCCAGTGGTTTCTTACATTGCTGGTGTAACTGCACCTCCTGGTAAGCGTATGGGCCATGCTGGTGCGATTATCTCTGGTGGTAAAGGTACTGCTGAAGACAAATTTGCTGCACTAGAAGCGGCTGGCGTTAAAACTGTGAAATCTCTAGCAGAGATTGGCCAAGGTCTACGTGAAGTGACGGGTTGGTAATCGACCACACTACTTAATAAGTATTAAAAAGCCTGCGACTTCGCAGGCTTTTCTTTTTCCGTTTCCGTGGGTTTATGTTTGTTGTTAGCAAGGTCTTTCGCGTTTAATGCTCAATGCGATTATGCTTTGCTTTTAATCAGCTGGCTCAGCATAAATAAGGATGTTGCGCTGATCACTACAGAAGGGCCGGCCGGTGTATCGAAGTGCCATGATAGGCTAAGCCCCATCAGTACTGCCACTGAGCCAATAATAGATGCGAACAATGCCATTTGCTCTGGTGATGAAGAGACTTTACGTGCTGTTGCTGCTGGGATAATTAGGAGCGAAGTCATGATCAACGCGCCAACGAACTTCATACCTACTGCGATTACTACACCCACCATTAGCATTAACACCAATCGAACTAAGTCTGTATTCACGCCCTCAACAGCGGCAAGTTCTTCACTAACAGT
Organism: Vibrio sp. 1159; assembly: GCF_033340395.1. Lineage (NCBI taxonomy): Bacteria > Pseudomonadati > Pseudomonadota > Gammaproteobacteria > Vibrionales > Vibrionaceae > Vibrio > Vibrio sp. 1159. Next base: position 59,331 of record NZ_JAWOWL010000019.1, read on the forward strand.
GCTAGAAAGCAGTGGGCGCCAGAAGACGTACAAACACGCACTCACCGCAACAACACCTGCGTAAATAAACATCAGATCTTGTGGAGAGACGGCAAGTAAGTCCCCAAATAGGTAGCTCATTAAATCGACGCGCACGTTTTCCAAAAAGCTAACCGATACTAAACCGATAGAGAGTGCACTGTGTGCCAAGATACCTAACAACGTGTCTGTAGCCACAAGTTGTTGCTTTTGCAGAGTGACAAGCAAAACGGCCAGAGCTAAACAGCAGACGAGTAGCGCAAGGTAGAGATTTACGTTGAGCAAGAAGCCCAGCGCTAGGCCCATTAACGATGCATGAGCTAGGGTATCTCCGAAGTAAGCCATTTTACGCCAAACGACAAATGACCCAAGTGGACCGGCAATGATCGCGATACCAATACCAGCAAGAATAGAAGGTAGGAGAAACTCAATCATGATGGTGATGTCCGTGTTTATGGTGGGAGCATGATATCGCATCACCGCTTACTGGCGTTCCGGATAAATCGTGATGATGGTGCTCATGGTCGTGATGATAAAACGCGAGAGACTCTCTCGCTGCATTGCCAAATAGTGCGATGTAAGAAGGGTGCTGAGTAATAGTGGCAGGTGAACCTGAGCAGCAAACATGGTGATGCAGACAAATAACATCGTCCGTTTTCGCCATCACTAAATGTAAGTCATGCGACACCATAAATACGCCACAATCAAAGCGGTGACGAATGCTCTCAATTAAGTCATAGAGATCGATTTGACCTTGGATATCCACACCCTGAGCTGGTTCGTCTAATACCAACAGCTGAGGACGCTGAAGCAGAGCGCGCGCCAGTAACACTCGTTGGTTTTCACCACCGGATAAGCGATGCATATTACTATTAAGTAAATGTTCAGCGCCAACAAGCCTTAATGCATCAATGCACTCCTGCTTACTGTATTTTCCTGCTAAATTTAGGAAGCGGGTTACATTCAATGGAAGGGAGTCATTGAGCTTCAACTTTTGAGGAACGTAACCAATTTTCAGTTTTCTTTGTCGGTTCAACTTGCCGCTAGTTGGCTTTTGAAGACCTAAGATAACTTTGACTAACGTTGATTTTCCCGCTCCATTGGGACCAATTAGGGTAGTTATTTTGCCCTTTTCTAATTCCATACTAATGTTATCGAGAACTCTGCGGCCATCGAACTCGACGCATAACTGCTCAAGATGGACTAAGGAAGACATGAATGAAACTCATTTGCAAATCAATAATGTTATAATGTAACATTATCTCACTTTCCACGCCATATCCCAAGTAAAACTATGAAAAGAGCATTAATTCTTGCTGCCTCAGCAATGTTAACACTTCCAGCACAGGCAGTAACGGTACTGACGAGTATCAAACCTATTCAGTTGTTAGTAACAGAGCTTACTCAAGGAGTAACTTCACCAGACGTGCTATTGCAGTCTAACACATCACCCCATGACTATGCTTTGCGTCCATCGGATGTTAAAAAGGTCGCTTCGGCTGATTTGGTTATTTGGTACGGACATGATCTTGAACCGTTTCTAGAGAAAGTTGTTTCGGATAGATCGAATACTTTGACTATTAGTCAAATTCCAAATCTAGAATTGCGTGAATTTGATAGTGAGCACAACCATGACCATGATGGGCACGATCATGGCTCACATGATCCGCACTTTTGGCTAGGTGTAAGCCAAGCACAACAAGTGGCCAAGGCTGTTGTGAATCAACTTGTATCACTTGATCCGGAAAATGCAGCTCAATATCAAGCGAACCTCAAAAAGTTTGAACTCGAGCTAAAAGACACTGACCAACAGATAAAGCAGAAGCTGGCACCAGTAAAAAACAAAGGTTACTTTGTATTCCATGATGCTTACGGTTATTTCGAAGATCGTTATGAACTAAATCAAATGGGGCATTTTACTGTGAGCCCAGAACGAAAGCCAGGAGCGAAGACCTTAATTCAAATTCGTCAAAAGCTAAGTGGTGGAGATGTGGCTTGTGTATTTTCTGAACCTCAGTTTACCCCGGCTGTCGTTCAGAGCGTAATGAGAGGCAGTGACGTCGCTAAAGGCGAGCTTGACCCGTTAGGGAGTACAATTGAAGCAAAACCTGGCAGTTACTTTACTTTTCTCAACAATATGGCGAATAGTTTTGAGCAATGCTTGAACAAAAAGTCAGATTAAGTGCTGTCGTAATGTAGGAGTAGTCTTTTTAACGTGATCCAGTAGTAAGAATTACAACCTTTGGTAAGGCGAGCCTTTTCTCAGAAAGTAATTGAGATATCATTACCAATAATTATCAGCTCAAAATAACCGTATCAATCCATGCTTTACAAACGATGAACGGTCACTTTCCGAGCACAAATTGATACAAAAGGTTTTCGTCTTGCTACGCCAATTAGCCCTTGCTCTGTTGGGCTTTGTCTTATCCTACCAAGCATTTGCGCTTCATAATGCAAATGCAATCTTTTACCCTTTGCCAACTCAGGCAAAGGGTACTTTTATCGCGGCTAAAAAGTTGTTCTTGGGTGAAAAGGGCGGTTTGTGGATTCATGACGTACACGGACGAGTCCTGTTTTACGATGGTCAAACTATATTACCTAAATCAGGTAGCTTCCTACAAACGTCGGCTAAGCAGTTGGCTTATCATAAAGGTGCTTTTTGGACCTTTATTGAAAATGAGGTCTATCGAACCTATCCAAATCAGGAACGACGTTTAGTCTTTAGTTTAAATCCAGGCTCACAAATAAGAAAAATAGGGTCTTCAAAGAACTATATTTGGGTGAGTGATGGCGCGCATTTCTATACCTACAATATCGACACTAGCGAATTAAACTCTTTCTCTCTATTGCAGCTCTATCAACATAGTAATAATAGCTACGTTTACATTAATGATGCGGTGCTAGTTGAAACGAAGTGGGCACTAGCAACGACTTCCGGCTTCTATCTTTCTGAAGGTGATAAGTTTGACCATGTCGCTGCCTCAGGTCAAAACTACATTGAGAAAGTCTATTATTCACACACGCGAAGAGAAATTTTGATAGGTACATTGCGTGGCGCTTTAATTTTCAACATTTACCAGCCTGATAAAGAAGTGATTAGAATTGGCGGCTCACATGTTTTGACATTCGCAGAGACAAATCAAGAGTATTGGGTGGGGACAGAGCATGGCCTTTATTTGTACTCATTTTTTTCAGGTGAGGTCACCGAAGTCGCGCCTGCAAGTTTTCTTGAGTTAGAGTTAGACAACACGAAGATTTATTCGTTGTTGAGCGACAATATAGGAGGGATGTGGATTGCGACTAACCAAGGTATTCGTTATTACTCGCTATTTAGTAAAAAATTTGAACGAGTGACCTTTAGTAGTTATGACTCACACACCCTATCAGGACGAATTCGGCAAACTATTGAAGGTCCTGATGGTGCGCTTTGGTTTGCTGATGACCGAAAGATTTATCGTTCAGGAAAGAGTGGGATTAACCAAGTCTTAGAGTTGGAGTCGCAGATCAATGAATTTGCGTTTCAAAACGGCATGCTTTGGCTTGCAACCTCAAAAGGGCTGGAAATATTTGATCTAAATGGTCTCAACAAGATTACATTTCCTTATTTACAGGTTATGGCCGGACATGCCGTAGAGCATGTGACCGTTGATGGTGATGACCGTCTTTGGGTATCAAGCGGATACCATCTTTACAATGTTGATACTGCTGCACAAAGCGTACGAAACTTTGGAAGTGAGTGGCTAGTAAGTCAGTATTTGCCTGCTAAGGTTACGCGCCTATATGATATTGAAGATGCCCTATTAATAGGCACCGATCATGGCGTATACCAATACAGTAATGACAACATCCAGTTTATCCGTTTTTCAGAAAAGTTTGGTGAATCATTAGACATGACCACGGCGGTTGATGGCAGCCAGTGGTTTGCTTCATCTTATGGTGTGTTTAAAACTGATACACGAAGCGATGAAAAACGTGTTGTTGAAATGAGTGAACCCAACGCCAGACCTGCTTGCTTGATCAGAGACAGGCAAGGTGTATGGTTAGCTTCCTCTGTCGGTTTAAGCTATTACCACCTTTCGGGTGAGTTAGTGAAACATTACTCATCGTCATCAGGCTTAATGAACAATGAGTTCCTCCCTGGTATTTGTAGCGTTATACAGCAGACAGAAATTGGTGAGCGAGAGCTTGTTCTGGGGTCGAAGTACGGACTCGTAAAAGCAGAAGCATCCAAGCTGCTTGTATCTAATCCCCCAGAGTCTAAGTTTATTGTTAGCCAAGTTGTGCTTGAAAATGAAGTTCTGCAAGTTGGTAGTGCCGATCTGAATGGGCTCACACTGCCATATGGATCTTCGCTGAGTTTTTTATTCGGTGTGATGCCAAAACCAGACAGTCAAAATTTGTACTATCGATTGAACAACGATGACCCATGGCAAACGTTAGAGGGGGGCCAACTGACACTCGAGCACCTTAGTTCCGGTGAATATCACTTGCAGGTCAGTAATGCGTCTCAAGTTGCCGCTGGAGTCGTTGGTTTAGAATCTCACTTTATCGTCCTTCATCCTTGGTATCTATCGCGATTTGCTATTTTAGGCTTTGTCGTAGCTAGTATTGCGGTCGTCGCATTACTTGTTTTCTGGCGCTCTCGCTACGTTGTACAGGCTAACCGTGATCTAGCAGCTCAAGTGACTCTCAAAACGAATCAGTTAAGAAATCAAAGTAGAGTGTTGCTTACGAGCAACCAGCAATTACGTAAACAGATTCAAGTTAGAAACCTACTCGTAGACCATGTAGCTCTATCCATAAAATCAAGCGTCGACTTTATTGTGGCGAAACTACCTATGCCTCTGGACACTGCGACAGAGGATCATTTGGCTAAAACGAATTGGCAGTTAAATGAACTCAAAAGCGTTCCAAGTGATGTAAGTGGTGGGAGTCAGAACTACGACTTGAGTCAGATAACTCAGTCAGTGGTTGATGTATGGCAAGATGACTTTGCAAAAGCGGGTATTTTGGTAGAGCTAGAAGATGAGAGCAAGCAGAGCCGGGTTGCTCTGGAAAGTTTTAATCTTGATGTTATTTTCAATAGCATTTTTGCCAATATCATCAAGCGCTCTTTCCGAGGTCAAACGGTTAGAATTATGCTAGAAAAGGGGCATGATATTGTGTCATTGAGCTTTCTTGATTACGGGACGCAATTACCTAATAAAGTCGCGACTGGGCTTCCATCTAACTTAAATCACTCTGAGTTGAGTATTGACCACCTTGCCCAACTAGTGACAACGAGTGGTGGTTATTTGGCTGTCTTCTCTTCTGATGCTCAAAACAAAGTCGAGATTACATGGCCATCTGCGAAGGAAAGGAGTTATCTGGATGAACCGCAGCAAGAACTCAATCCTGTAACTATTGCAGAAGATCAAGTCACACCAGAGAAAGAGTGGTTGCAAAAAGTCTATCAATTAGTGGCAGAGCATTACCATGATCCTGAATTTGGCACTGCGTCAGCCGCTAAAATGCTGTATATGTCTGAACGCTCTTTGCAGAGACGTTTTAAATCTGCCTCGTCAAGAACGTTAAAAGACTATGTCACAGAGGTTCGTTTGGAAACGGCGTGTGAAAAGTTATTGGCGGGTGAGAAAATCAGTGAAGTCGCCTTTAACTCTGGCTTTAATGATCCATCTTACTTTAGCCAAAAGTTTAAGCTGCATTTTGGTTTGCCCCCATCCAAGTTTGCTTTGACTCAAGAAAGCCAAGAAATTAACTAGAAAACCTTCATTATACGCTCCCTAGTTAATAGTTAAGATGCTGGGGAGCTGCATACAGTGCTCTATTATTGCTGCAGTTGCTAACGCAGTAAGTTTCATTGTTTCTTCATCACATCTAGCCTACAAATCCATTCTCAACACGTAAGCACGATCACGTTCTATCTGTTAGTCGCGATGTTCATAGCAATAAGCATAAATGGCTTCAAGAGAATGATTTACTGATAGTTGCAACAAATAAATGACAGTTGTATTGCTGTATCAAAAGAGCGTTGTTCATTTGGGGGAGTGATGGCATGCGACATTCGTGAAAACGAAAACTGTGTTGAAAAGATGGATAAGGTAAAGAAGTTTTGAAAGAGGTGAAAAAAATATCGTGGTATAGCCGGGGGGACTATACCACGGGTGTCAAGGACACCTTCGCTTGCTGCCGGAGTGACATGTTGCCATGCCACCTCTGGAATTTATTAGAGAGGTTGCCCTCTCGATGGAGTAACTATACGAGAGGTTACTTATTTTTCTTATAAAAATAACGCCATGTTTATATGAGAAAAGCGACAACGTTTTGTTTTTTAATTAACCCACTGTTTTAATTTGCATTTTTTGTTTTCTATCTTGGTTTGTGACATTTTTGTTTCGTTAGGTGTCATTTTTAATTGTTAATTTTGACGTAAATAACGAGAGGAAATTTACGAAGTTAACGTTTGAAAGCGTGAAAACATTTACGGAATCTTTGATTTCACACAAGGATTGAAGGGGTATAGGGGAGTAATATTGGCAACCTAAACTTATTAAATAATAATATTTCTCATTAGCAATACTCTTAAGGGCCACTATGAAGTTATCAGAGATTAATCCTGGCGATACGGTGACGATTCGGTTGTTAGATGGTCTTTCATCAGATATCAGAAAGAAACTCATGGTAATGGGGCTGCTTCCCAATACAGAAGTCAAAGTGATTCGACGTGCGCCAATGGGCGATCCTTTACAAGTCGAAGTCCGTGGTGTGTCTGTCGCATTGCGAGAAACAATTGCTCAGAAAATTGAAGTGGAGCGAGTGTAATGCAATATCAAGTGCTAACCGTAGGTAACCCTAATAGTGGTAAAACGACGCTATTTAATGGTTTAACTGGCGCAAAACAGCAAGTTGGTAACTGGGCAGGCGTCACGGTTGAAAAGAAAACGGGACAATTCAAGCATGCTGGGGATGAGTTTTTGCTCACTGACCTTCCGGGTATTTACTCATTAGACAGTGGTAATGATAGTAATAGTATTGATGAATCCATCGCATCGCGTGCGGTTCTAACTCATCCTGCTGATCTCATTATTAACGTGGTGGATGCTACAAGTTTAGAGCGCAGCTTATATATGACGCTGCAACTTCGCGAACTTGGTCGCCCTATGATTGTTGTCCTCAACAAGATGGATGCGCTAAAGCGTGAACGTCAGATGATTAACGTTGCAGAGCTTGAGAAAACGTTAGGTTGTCCGGTTGTCAGTTTATCTGCAACCAATAAAACTCAAGTGGCAGAGTTTAAAGAAAAGCTCCATAAATCCATCGTTCAAGGAGTGCCACTTAAAGAATTGTCTTTGCATTATGGTGAGAAGATGGAGTCGGCAATTCAAACGGTTTCCGCACTTTTTAACGACCAAACCGTCGCTCATCGTGCACTAGCGATTCGTGCGCTTGAAAAAGACACAATGGTGCTCAATAGTCTTTCTGATATTGATAGAAGCAAAGTCTTGGAAGTCATTACGACGTTAGATTTGGATATCGATTTGCATGTCGCGGATACTAAGTACACGCATCTGCATGAACAGTGTAAAAAAGTTCGCCGAAGCGAAGGCAAGTTAAGTCGTAGTGTGACTGAAAGACTCGACCAGTTTATTTTGAACAAGTGGATTGGAATTCCTTTCTTCTTTGTTGTTATGTACCTGATGTTTATGTTCTCGATTAACATCGGTAGTGCATTTATCGACTTTTTTGACATTGGTGTGGGCGCATTGTTGGTTGATGGTGGGCATCACTTGTTAGACGGTCATTTGCCTGTGTGGTTAGTGACGGTTCTTGCTGATGGTATCGGTGGTGGTATCCAGACGGTTGCAACCTTCATTCCGGTTATCGCGTGTTTGTACCTGTTCCTAGCGGTACTTGAGAGCTCAGGTTACATGGCTCGTGCAGCATTCGTACTAGATAAAGTGATGCAGAAGATCGGCCTACCGGGCAAAGCATTTGTACCGTTGGTTCTTGGTTTTGGCTGTAACGTTCCGTCAATCATGGCAACTCGTACTCTAGACCAAGAACGTGAGCGTAAACTGGCTGCATCTATGGCGCCATTTATGTCATGTGGTGCTCGTCTGCCTGTATACGCGCTATTCGCTGCGGCATTCTTCCCAGGTTCTGGCCAGAACATTGTATTCGCACTTTACCTACTTGGTATTGTGGCAGCGATCTTCACAGGTCTTTTCCTTAAGCACACGCTTTACCCAGGTAGCAGCGATAGCCTAGTGATGGAAATGCCAGATTACGAGCTTCCGACGCTACAAAACGTGGTGATCAAAACTTGGCAAAAGCTAAAGCGCTTTGTACTTGGTGCAGGTAAAACCATCGTTATCGTTGTTGCTATTCTGAGTTTCTTCAACTCATTGGGTACTGATGGCAGTTTTGGTAATGAAGACAGCGAAAACTCGGTGCTTTCTAAAGCTGCGCAAGTTGTAACTCCAGTATTCGCGCCAATCGGTGTTCAAGAAGATAACTGGCCAGCGACGGTAGGTATCATTACTGGTATCTTCGCAAAAGAGGCGGTAGTTGGTACGCTTAACAGTCTATACACGACGCCAAGTGACGGTGAAGACGCAGAATTTGATCTAATGGGCAGCCTAGAAGAGGCAGTAATGAGTATCCCTGAAAACTTAGCCGGTTTGAGCTACTCAGATCCACTAGGTATTGAAGTGGGTGACTTAACTGACTCAAATGCCGTTGCCGAAGAACAAGAAGTCGATGCTTCTATCTTCGGTAACATTAAATCGCAGTTTGCTTCTGGCAATGCCGCATTTGCTTACCTAATCTTTATCCTACTGTACACTCCTTGTGTGGCGGCGATGGGTGCTTACGTACGTGAGTTTGGTCATAAGTTCGCACGCTTTATCGCGGTTTGGACAATGGGCTTGGCTTACCTATGTGCGACGTTCTACAACCAATTGACGCATTTCGCAGATAGCCCAGTAACAAGTGGTATTTGGATGGCTGTGATCGTAGCTATCTTCTTTGGCACATACCGTGTGTTCAAACAAGTTGGTAAGAAACAAAACGGTGCATTAGAGGCGCAAGTAGCATGATTTTAAAAGAGCTTTATCAATACATTGCAGACAAAGGAACCGTCTCCCAGTCAGATCTGGCTAAACAGTTTGGGATGAGTGAAGATGGCGCCGACGCGATGTTAAACGTGTGGATTAAGAAGGGCAAAATTAGCCGCCTAGTCGACACTAATAAAGCTCATGACGTGACTCGTGTTCGCTACTCAGTGACTAAACAAGATGGTTTGTCTCTGACAGTCACCATGTAGCGACTATCAAAATTAGTCACCTAAAAATTATCACGTAAAAACGACAAAGCCGCATCAGCAATGATGCGGCTTTTATTTTGCTGGTTATTGTTTGTGAATACAGCGAAATTAATGTTCTTCAGAGTGTTTAGTCGCGCCTAACTCTAGGAACTTTAAACCAAGACTTAAAACTAAAATCGAAATAGGTAATGTTAAGATCGTCCAATCTAAGCTGTCGAAGTTAATCAGCACGAGCTCTAAGAACTTCACAAACAAGATCACGATGATGACTTCAGCCAAAATGTTTTTTAGATGGCCGATGTTTGGGGTTCTGATCCAATGCAAAACCGACTGCTCTTGTGTTTTCGCTTTAGCTTTGTTGGAAATAAATAGTGTGTAGATGCCGTGAGCAAAGATGAACAAAACTAGTGCGACAAGAAACGTATCCAGTGACTTGATCAAATAAGCGATCGCGATGTCTGCTTTATCTAAATGTGCGAGTGCTTCTGGAGGTGTTTGATTGAGAATGAAGACCGCAAATGCCGAATAGGTTTTTGCTGCACCCATAAGAAAAAGCAAGAATGAAGCAGCCATAGAACAGATAATGGCGATCCAGCTGACGTATCGGAATGTGTTGAAGACTTGTTTCATGATGACCCTCTCTAACTGAGCTGGTAGTCTAAACAAGTTTTATTTTAGTGATAATCCCAGAAAAATGAGAAAGATTGTTACAAATACGTATTAATCTTTCTCTGTCTATTTCAGCCGTATTCAAAGGCGAATTATTTTCGCTAGCAGTGCTTATGCTTTTTGGAAAATAGAACTCAGTGACAGCACATTTTTAATGCGACCAAGCAATTCGTTTTGCTCTTCTTCTGTACGGAATTCACCTTTGGTGTTACCCCAAACCGGTCCCGGCCATGCTACGTCATCTTTGAAGCGAGCAATATGGTGAATGTGCAGCTGTGGCACCATATTACCTAGCGCACCAAGGTTTAGCTTGTCTGGACGGAATGTTGCTTCCAGTGCTTGGCTTACCGCTTGAGACTCTAGCAAAAACTGTTGCTGTTCTTGCATTGGCAAGTGGTGAAGCTCTTTTAGGTTTGCACGTTTAGGGACCAAGATAACCCATGGCACGGCGTTATCTTTATGCAGAAGCGCCACACACAGTGGGAAGTGGCCGATAACGGTGGTGTCTTTTGCCAGTTGAGGGTGCAGTTCAAAACTCATTATGTTGTCCGATTTGAATTGAATGACATCAGTATACGCCAGATAAAACAAAAGGTTGACGCTTTCACGTCAACCTTTGTCATCATTTAGCTTGTGCTACTTAAGCTACCTACGTAAAAGCGGATTACATACGCTCTAGAGTATCAATACCTAGTAGAGACAGACCTTGCTTGATGGTCTTCGCTGTTAGCGCAGCTAGTTTCAGACGGCTTTGTTTCACAGCTTCGTCTTCAGCAACTAGGATAGGGCACGCTTCGTAGAAACTAGAGAACTGACCTGCTAGTTCGAATAGGTAGCTACACATGATGTGCGGTTGGCCTTCGCGAGCGACAGATTGAACCGCTTCTTCGAACTGCATAAGTTTAGCAATAAGTGCTTTCTCTTTCTCATCAGTGATTTTGATGTCGCCTTGGAGAGCGTCCATAGCAACACCAGCTTTAGCGAAAATAGAAGCTACGCGAGTGTATGCATATTGCATGTATGGTGCTGTGTTACCTTCAAACGCTAACATGTTGTCCCAATCGAACACGTAGTCAGTCGTACGGTGTTTAGATAAGTCAGAGTATTTAACCGCTGCCATTGCAACTGTTTTAGAGATCTTCTCTTTTTCTTCCGCATCTAGCTCAGGGTTTTTAGATTCGATCAGTTGTGCTGCACGAACTTCTGCTTCATCTAGAAGGTCGGCAAGGCGAACGGTACCACCCGCACGAGTCTTGAATGGCTTACCATCTTTACCAAGCATCATGCCGAACGCGTGGTGCTCAAGAGATACTGACTCAGGTACGTAGCCTGCTTTACGAACAATTGTCCAAGCTTGCATTAGGTGCTGGTGTTGACGTGAGTCGATGAAGTAAAGCACACGGTCTGCGCTTAGCTCTTCATAACGATATTTTGCACATGCGATGTCTGTTGTTGTGTATAGGAAACCGCCATCGCGTTTTTGAACGATAACGCCCATTGGTTCGCCATCTTTGTTCTTGTATTCATCTAGGAATACAACTTGCGCGCCATCATCTTCAACGGCAAGACCTTGTTCTTTTAGGTCTGCAACGATCTTAGGAAGCATGTCGTTGTACATGCTCTCGCCCATCACGTCGTCACGAGTCAGTGACACGTTTAGACGGTCGTAGTTGCGCTGGTTTTGGATCATGGTTACATCAACGAGTTTTTTCCACATTTCTGCACAGTACTCGTCACCGCTTTGCAGTTTTACCACGTAGTTTCGCGCCTTTACTGCGAACTCTTCATCTTCATCGTACAGCTTTTTCGATTCGCGGTAGAAGCCTTCAAGGTCCGCAAGTTCCATAGAAACTTCGCCAGACTCTTGTTGTACACGCTCAAGGTTTGCGATAAGCATACCGAACTGAGTACCCCAGTCGCCGATGTGGTTCGCACGGATCACTTTGTGACCTAGGAACTCAAGAGTACGTACTACCGCATCACCGATGATGGTTGAACGTAGGTGACCAACGTGCATTTCTTTAGCAACGTTTGGTGCAGAGTAGTCGGCAACGATAGTTTGAGCTTCGTCTGCTGCAACGCCAAGACGTGAGTCAGCCAGTGCTGCTTCCGCTTGTTTTGCTAGGAACTCTTCGCTTAGGAAAATGTTGATGAAACCAGGACCAGCGATTTCTGTCTTGCTTGCAATACCATCTAGGTCTAGAACATCCAGTACTTTCTGTGCAAATTCTCGTGGGTTAGTACCCAGTTTTTTAGCAACGCCCATTACGCCGTTTGCTTGGTAGTCACCAAATTGTGGCTTTGCTGATTGGCGTACTGCCGCAGGACTGCCTGCAGGTGCGCCAGCGGCTTCTAGAGCCTGAGATACTTTGTCATTAATAAGTGCTTGGATATTCACACGCGTTTCCTTCAATTCAAGGACGAAGAACTCGGCGAAGTAAGTGCCGAGTTCTGTTGGAGTTCACAAAAATGGGGCTAATGATAACAACTTTATTGCTTTTCATACAGAGAGGAATTGGGGAAATTTATACTTTTTCGATTGAATGGAAATGTGGTTTGGTTTGAGTTTACTATTGCGCTCAGAGTAATGAGATAAATCGCCCCAAAAGAGAGCCACAATGACGACTCAACTAGTTGAAAAACGCCTAGCGCCTAAATTGATGATCCAAGATCTGGATGCATTTATGGCGAAGATTGAAGAGCTTGCATCCCTGTTAAAACTGGATCTGAGCTTTGCTCAAGCTGACCATATTGCGCTGCGAATTAATGATACTGAAACAGCAAAAGCCGCGCATGAAGCATGGAATCAATACGGTAAGGTGATTTCACAAGCGAAAATCAACGGTCGCCCAATCATCGTTATCGAATTCGATAAAGCGTTGGAAAGTCGTGGCTGGAAGATTGAGTGTCTGGAACTGCCATACCCTGCGGAAGGCAAAATCTACTCAACTGAAAGCTGGGAACATGTGGAGTTTGTTATTCCGTCTCATGCCGAAACTGCAGACGAGTTTCTTGCTGATTTGAAACACACTTACCCAGCGTTTGGGGCGCGTTTTAATGAGTTGGAAGAGCTGGGTGTGAAGATCAAACTGTCGAGCCCGAAAGGGGATGGCGAACGCTTGAACAACCCAACGGTGGCGTTTAAGTACCAAGACATTTGTATCAAACTGCACCCGCATTCACTTAAGCGTATTGTGGAGTCTGAGCAGGCTGAATAAGCAAGTTTTGAACGACTAGAAAGAAGAAAGGTTTGCAAATGAGCAACCCTTTCTTTCATTCAAAAGCGATGAACTTAAAGGATCACTGTCTTATTCCCATAAACAAAGACGTGGTCATTGATCACTTTATTCAAAGCCTTACTCAATACGTTCTTCTCTACATCGCGTCCCGCTTGCGCCATATCTTGGGCATTGAATGTATGGTCGACAGGAATTACGTCTTGCTTGATGATCGGCCCTTCATCTAAATCATTAGTCACGAAGTGTGCTGTTGCACCGATGATTTTCACACCGCGATCGTAAGCTTGTTGATATGGCTTCGCGCCAATAAAAGCAGGTAAGAAGCTGTGATGAATATTAATGATTTTGTGGTGATATTTCTCAACAAACGTCGGCGTTAATACGCGCATGTATTTAGCTAGCACCAAAAAGTCAGCATCGTATTGATCGATCACTTCTAGCATCTTCTGCTCGTGTTCTTCACGGCTAAGGTTTTCATGGGTCACATGGTGGTAAGGAATGTCGAAGCGTTCAGTGAGAGTTTGCAGTTTGTCGTAATTCCCCACCACAGCGGCGATCTCAACATCTAGGCTTCCATCGTAGGTTTTCATCAGAATATCGCCTAAACAATGCGCTTCTTTTGTGACGAGAATGACGATGCGCTTACGGCGAGAGCCAACCAATTTACGCTTAGCACCTTGCGGGAGAGCTTGGTCCAAGTCGGCAAGAAACGTTTGATCGTTGAAGTATCCCTCTAGCTCCGTTCTCATGAAAAAGTGGCCACTGGTATTATCAACAAATTCGTTATTGTGAACGATGTTGAGTTGGTGCTTGTAACAGATATTAGTAATTTTCGAGATGAGACCCGGGGCGTCAGAACAGTGGGTCAACAGTGTTTTCTTTTCCATAAATCAGGTACTTCCATGCATTAATATTTTAGCGTACGAATTTGTTATTATTCCCTGGCGGGTGTAACTGTACTGCCATGTTTCACCATAAATAATCTATTCTTACGTTGGTTTCAACAAAATATCCTTGTGTCGCCGCAAGCTGGTCAGATTGTGGGCTGATGTCACTCCTATTCCTCTGATATACTCTCGATAATTTTTCAAACTCAATACCAAGCATGATCGCAAAAACTTTTTCCTCTGATGGCGCGTTAGGTAAGGCCATTCCTGGCTTTCAAGCTCGTCAGCCACAAATCGATATGGCGGAAGCCGTCAGCAGTGCGATCAAAGATCAAACCCAGTTGGTGGTGGAGGCAGGAACCGGAACCGGTAAGACCTTCGCATACCTAGTCCCTGCGCTGTTGAGCGGTAAAAAAGTGATTATCAGTACAGGCTCGAAAAACTTGCAAGAGCAGTTGTACCATCGGGACTTACCGCTCATGGTCAATGCGCTTGGTTTTTATGGTCAAGTGGCATTATTAAAAGGGCGTTCTAATTATCTGTGTTTGGATCGTTTGAGCCGCCAAATGGTCGAAAGCCACACTAATGAATCTGACCCGACGTTATTAACTCAACTGGTTAAAGTGCGTGCTTGGTCATCAGAAACCAAAACAGGTGACCTTGGTGATTGTGATGATCTGCCAGAAGACAGCATGATCATTCCGACCATCACCTCAACCAATGATAACTGTTTAGGTAAAGAGTGTCCGAGCTACACCGATTGCTTTGTATTGAAAGCGCGTAAGCGAGCCATGGATTCCGACATTGTTGTAGTGAACCATCACTTGTTTCTTGCTGATTTAGCGATCAAAGAAACAGGATTCGGTGAACTGATTCCAGAAGCCGATGTGTTTGTTTTTGATGAAGCTCATCAGTTGCCAGATATTGCGAGCGAATATTTCGGCCAGTCAGTTTCAAGCCGCCAAATTCACGATCTTGCCAAAGACATTGAAATAGCCTACCGCACCGAAGCCAAAGATATGCGTCAATTGCAAAAAGTGGGCGACAAACTCATGCAAAGCGCAATGGACATGCGGATTGTATTAGGTGAGCCAGGCTTTCGTGGCAACTGGCGTGAGGCGTTGCAATCAGGTTCTATTAAGCGAGAATTATTGCGCTTAACTGACAGCCTCGAATTGGCGATTGATGTACTCAAAATAGCTTTAGGGCGCAGTCAATTACTGGATACCGCTTTTGAACGAGCCAATTTGATCAAAGGCCGCATCGACCGCGTCTGTGATGTCGATATTACCGGTTACTCATACTGGTACGATACCTCGCCTCGTCATTTCGCTCTGCACATTACGCCTCTTTCTGTCGCGGACAAGTTCCATGAGCAAATAGAGATTAAACAAGGCGCGTGGATTTTCACGTCAGCAACCCTAGCTGTATCGGGCGACTTCAAGCACTTTACTGAGCGCCTTGGCCTCAAGCCTACAAAGCAATTTTCTCTGCCGTCCCCCTTTGATTATCAAAAACAAGCGCGCCTTTGTGTGCCAAGGTATTTGCCAGAGCCAAACAGTAACGGCTTAGCGGATAAGTTAGTCCGAATGCTTGCTCCGGTGATTGAAGAAAATGATGGTCGCTGCTTCTTTTTATGTACCTCGCACAGCATGATGCGTGAACTAGGTGAGAAGTTCCGAGAAGTACTTGAGCTGCCTGTGTTAATGCAAGGGGAGATGAGTAAGCAGAAAACCTTGGCGGAGTTTATGGAACTGGGTAACGCTTTACTCGTGGCGACGGGCGCTTTCTGGGAAGGGATTGATGTTAGAGGTGATGCGCTGAGCTGTGTTATTATCGACAAATTACCGTTTACCGCCCCTGACGATCCGTTACTCAAAGCCCGTATCGAGGATTGTCGATTACGTGGCGGTGAACCATTTGCTGAAGTACAAATCCCGGATGCAGTGATTACGTTAAAGCAGGGAGTCGGGCGATTAATTCGAGATCAGAAGGATCACGGTGCGTTGATCATTTGTGATAATCGCCTTGTCACGCGAGACTATGGTGGTATTTTCCTCGGAAGTCTACCACCTATCCCAAGGACGCGAGACTTAGATGGAATCAAAGCATTCCTGAAAGCAGAACAATCTGTCACAGACGCAAGTGCTGAGGCATAACCCAATAAATGAGAGTTGTAGAGAGTTAAATGAGCGCAAAAATTCTTGCTATCGATACAGCGACTGAAAACTGTTCAGTTGCGTTGTTGGCTAATGATCAAGTGATTTCACGTAGCGCGGTTGCACCACGCGATCACACCAAAAAAGTACTGCCAATGGTTGATGAAGTACTCAAAGAAGCTGGCCTGACTCTACAAGAGCTGGATGCGTTAGCGTTTGGACGTGGTCCAGGTAGCTTTACTGGCGTTCGTATCGGTATTGGTATCGCACAAGGTTTGGCGTTCGGTGCTGACTTACCTATGATCGGCGTTTCAACGCTGGCTGCAATGGCTCAAGGTAGCTATCGCTTACATGGTGTGACCGATGTCGCTGTGGCCATTGATGCACGTATGGGTGAAGTTTACTGGGCACGTTACACTCGCCAAGCAAACGGTGAGTGGGCAGGGGTGGATGCAGAGTGCGTAATTCCACCAGCACGTCTCGTTGAAGAAGCACAAGCAGACGACAAAACGTGGACGACAGCAGGTACTGGTTGGGATGCTTACCAAGAAGTATTAGCAGGCCTACCGTTTAATTTGACGCATGGTGACGTTCTGTACCCTGATTCACAAGACATCGTGATTCTTGCTGAACAAGAATTTAAAAAGGGTAATACCGTGCCGGTCGAAGATTCGAGCCCTGTTTATTTACGTGATAATGTGACATGGAAAAAACTTCCTGGTCGCGAATAGTCCGTTTTTCATTAACCTGACAAAAAGCAGGGCGTTTGCCCTGTATTTTTATGGAGTGCTATGGCGTCGATTAATGGCTTGCCTCCTTCTTTGATTCCCGGTGCAAATCGCACTCATAAAGCCAGTCAAAAGAAGCAGGTAAATAAATCACAAACAAAGCAGCCTGTAGGTCAGCCTTCAAAGGTTGCTAACGCCGTGGCGCACTCCATAAAACACGTGGATGAGTCCCAAATTCACCGAGCTCAAGTGCAATATGACCTTCCTGAAGGGGGCGCACGTAAAGCAATGGAGCAGTACATGGATGTCATGAATCGAGCTAAAAAAGAGGAACTGGCTCAATTACTTGGTGTCGATATTTACGTGTGAGATCTCCCCAGCTTGGGGTTACTAATATTGAAAGGTGGTTTATGAAGGTTTTTGGACGGTTTTTTCTCGCATTATTTGCTACGGTTGGTTTGTCTGCGTGTAGCTCGTTGCCTGAGGAGCTAAATGCAAGCACAGAATTGGTCGTTACAGACTATAAAGCTTTTGCTGAGTCTCAGGGGCAAGTGAGTGAAGATGTTCGCCTTGGTGGAATCATCGCTAAAGTGGATAACTTTAAAGATAAAACGCGTCTAGAGATTGTAAACCTTCCTATCAGTAAGTCTGGTAAACCTGATATCGATGAAGAGCCTACGGGACGTTTTGTCGCCTATTTTGATGGCTATTTAGAGCCTGTCGCCTTTAGTGAAGGCCGTTTGGTGACGGTTGTAGGCAAAGGAGCAGGGGAAGAAGAAGGAAAGATCGGTGAGCACGGTTACATCTTCCCGGTAATAAAGGGGGAAGGGTACCGTTTATGGAAAATTGAAGAACGTGTACGCATGTATGACTCGCCAACCTACTTTTACCCATGTTACTCGATTAACTGCCGCATGTGGCGTAATGATTTCCCACAAGACGGTAAAGTGATAAAACAGGTCAAATAATCTGCGATGCATGAGCGTCAATTCGAGCTTCCTGCCGGCAAAATGGCAGCCCTTGAGATAGGGAACGAGAAAACGGCTGACTTGTCAGTCGTTTTTCTTCATGGGTGGTTAGATAATGCGGGCAGCTTTAAAGCGCTCATGGAGCAGTTGAATCAACTTAATCCTCACTTACACCTCCTCGCCATCGATCATTTTGGTCACGGTTTATCGAGTCATAAATCTCACGATAATTATTACCCCTTTCACGACTATATTGCCGATTTGTATCAGTTTTTGGACGAATTATCACCAAACAGACTGATATTAGTAGGGCATTCACTTGGTGCTTTAATCGCAAGTTGCTATAGTGCTGCGTTTCCAGAGCAGGTCGAAGGTCTTGTGCAAATTGAGGGAGCAGGACCTCTTACTGAAGAGCCTATTAACAGTTTGCCTCGTCTTCGCGATGGCGTTTTAAGTCGAATAAGACAGCAAAACAAGCCAGAGCGAGCCATTGCCTCCTTCGATCTGGCGTTAAAATTACGCATGCAAGCCAACCAATTAACCGCTGAGCAGCTTCTACCGATAGTCGAGCGTGGAACAGAGCAGCGAGGAGATAAATGGTATTGGCGGCATGACGCCAAGTTAAAATGTGCGTCGCTTTACCGAATGGCGCAAGCGCATGCTAACTCGATTACCAGCCAAATACGTTGTCCTCATTTGATTGTATTAGGCGATCAAGGATTTCAGAATTTACCATCTAACCAAGCTGATTGGGGAGAGAGCCCACCGCAAGTGGTTTCTGTCAAGGGTGGTCATCACTGTCATTTAGAGCAAATACTCGAGGTCGCAACGCGAATTCTTGGTGTAGTTAACAAAATTTAAACAAGTGTTTGAGAGTTGCGTGCTCAAGCACGTTCGCTGTGCTGTAATAGCTTTCAAAATAAAAAGGACGCTATTTTTTAGCCAGTTATAAACGAGGAGTAACATCGTGGATAAACCATGGCTTTCACGTTATCCAAGTGACGTACCTGAAACCATTAATCCAGAGCAATATGAGTCTTTGGTAGAAATGTTTGAACAGTCTGTACAAAAATATGCAGACCAACCAGCATTCATGAACATGGGCTCGGTTATGACCTTCCGTAAATTGGAAGAGCGTAGTCGCGCATTCGCAGCGTATCTGCAAAACGAGTTAAAACTGCAAAAGGGTGACCGCGTTGCTCTGATGATGCCAAACTTACTGCAATACCCAGTAGCATTATTTGGTATTTTGCGTGCAGGTTGTATCGCCGTAAACGTTAACCCACTTTACACTCCTCGTGAACTTGAACACCAATTGAATGACTCAGGTGCGACGACGATTGTGATTGTGTCTAACTTTGCGAACACGCTAGAACAAATTGTCGATAAAACACCAGTCAAACACGTAGTGTTAACCAGTCTTGGTCAAATGCTGCCACGAGCGAAAGGTACGATTGTCGATTTTGTCGTGAAGTACGTTAAGGGCATGGTGCCTAAGTACGATTTACCTGGTGCAATCTCAATGCGTCAGGCTCTACGTAAAGGTCGTCGTCTACAATACGTTAAACCGTTTATGTCTGGGGATGACATTGCATTCCTGCAATATACGGGGGGGACGACAGGTGTCGCGAAAGGCGCGATTCTGACTCACCGCAACATGATTGCGAACGTTCTACAGGCAAAAGGCGCGTACGGACCGGTTTTATCTCCGGGGCGTGAATTAGTCGTGACAGCGTTACCGCTGTATCACGTATTTGCTCTTACCGTAAACTGTCTGCTGTTTGTTGAAATGGGTGGTCGTAACTTACTTATTACCAACCCAAGAGATATTCCAGGGTTCGTGAAAGAGCTACAAAAGCATCCGTTTACTGCGATTACGGGCGTGAATACCTTATTTAATGCATTGGTCAATAATGAAGATTTCCACGAGTTGGATTTCAGTAATCTACGTTTAGCCGTTGGCGGCGGCATGGCAGTGCAGCGCTCAGTGGCAGAAAGATGGCAAAAGACCACGGGTTGCTATTTGCTCGAAGGTTACGGTCTAACAGAGTGTTCTCCGTTGGTGGCGGCATATCCGCATGATCTTGTTGAATACAATGGCTCTATTGGTCTGCCGGTACCATCAACAGAAGTTCGTATCGTGGATGAAGAAGGCAACGCTCTTGCGAATACTGAAACTGGTGAACTTCAAGTTCGTGGTCCTCAGGTTATGCAAGGTTACTGGCAACGACCTGAAGCAACGAAAGATACGATTAACGAAGACGGCTGGCTATCAACTGGCGACATCGTTAAGTTCGATGACGAAGGCTTCCTGCATATCGTTGACCGTAAGAAAGACATGATCTTAGTATCAGGCTTTAATGTTTACCCGAACGAAATCGAAGACGTTGTAGCACTTCACGGCAAAGTACTTGAAGTTGCTGCTATTGGTCAGCCGCATGAAGTGTCTGGTGAATTAGTGAAGATTTATGTCGTGAAACGCGATCCGAGCTTGACCAAAGACGAAGTGATCGCGCATTGTCGAGAACACCTAACTGGCTACAAAGTTCCGAAGTTGGTTGAGTTCCGCGAAGACTTACCTAAAACCAATGTCGGTAAGATCTTGCGTCGTGTTTTACGCGAAGAGAATGACGCTGAACTTGCGAAGAAAAGCGCATAAGCCGATTTCGTCGAGTCGAGAGATTTAAAAAATGATAGAATGCCAGCGTTTTGCTGGCATTTTTTATAGCGAGAAGTATGTGAACTATCAAATTATTACTAAAAACAAAGACCTAGAAGAGGTTTGCACTCATGCCCGAGAGGCAGACGTAGTGATGCTGGATACCGAATTCGTTCGTATTCGCACTTTCTACCCGCAGTTAGGTCTGATTCAGCTTTTCGATGGTAATCGCCTCTCGCTGATTGATCCGACTGAATTAACGGATATGACGCCGTTTGTAGCGCTATTAAAAGATACTTCTGTGCTAAAAGTGCTGCACGCATGTGGTGAAGATTTAGAAGTTTTCCAAAACGCTTTTGGTTGTACACCATTCCCTATGGTGGATACGCAGCTGATGGCCGCTTTTCTCGGTCACGGCCTATCGACAGGCTTCGCATCGCTGGTGGAAGAATATTTAGGCGTAGAGCTCGACAAAAGTGAATCACGTACCGACTGGATGGCTCGTCCACTGACACAAAAGCAATTAGATTATGCTGCCGCAGATGTTCATTACTTGTTACCGTTATACGAAAAGCTGTTCGATAAGGTGACGCAAGCAGGTTGGTGGGAAGCTGTACAGCAAGAAAGTGATTTACTCGTTTCGAAACGTATTCGCGTAACCAATGAAGAGAATGCCTACCTTGATATTAAGGGCGCTTGGCAATTAAAACCTTCTGAGCTGGCTATTTTAAAGCCATTGGCGACGTGGCGTTATCGTGAAGCAATCAAACGAGATTTAGCGCTGAACTTTATCTTCAAAGAAGGTGATCTATTAACGGTCGCTCGTCTTGGTTTAACGAACTTTAAGAAGATGGAAGCAGAAGATATTGATATCCGAGCGATTAACCGCCATGGCGCGAAGATTGCCGCGATTGTTAAGCAAGCGAAGCAAACACCTTCTGAAGAGTATCCTGCGAAAATTGAGCGTTTAATGGACTATCCGGGTTACAAGCAGGTCTTCAAAAATATGAAAGACTTGGTGAAATCTGCTTCGCAGAAGTCAGGTTTAGCCACGGAGTTCCTTGCCTCTAAAAAGCAGATCAATCAGTTGATCAGTTGGGTTTGGAAAAAAGATCGTGACCCAGAAGTATTGCCTGATTTGATGCAAGGGTGGCGTTTGGATTTACTCGGCGACAAGATGAATAAAGCATTAAAGTAATGAAAGATGAAAAAGGTTGGCCTCGATGCCAACCTTTTTCGTTCTAATTAGAGCATTCGTCTGGCGAGAGAAACTGATTACTTTTCTTCGTCTGGTAGCTTCACATTCAGCTCAAGAACTGAGATATCGTCGTCTTTGTGCTCAAATGTTAAGTCAACCATATTTGGATCAATTGCCACGTACTTGCTGATCACCTTCAAGATGTCTTCTTTTAATTGAGGCAAGTAAGACGGCGCAGGATCATTTTGGCTGCGGCGCTCTGCGACAATGATTTGCAAACGCTCTTTAGCTAGATTCGCAGAAGTTTTCTTCTGTGGACGGAAAAATTCTAATAATGACATGTCTAGCCTCCAAAGAGTCGTTTAAAGAGTCCTTTCTTCTCCTCAGTAAGGAAACGAAATTCAACCTGATTGCCTAATAAGCGATCAACGGTGTCAGAATAAGCCATACCCGCATCGGTGTTATCGTCAAAAGTGACTGGCACACCTTTGTTTGACGCGTTAAGCACGGCTTGGCTTTCTGGAATCACGCCCAGTAGTGGAATATGTAAGATCTCCTCTACGTCTTCAACGCTTAGCATTTCGCCTTGAGTGACGCGAGATGGGTTGTAGCGAGTCAGTAACAGGTGCTGTTTTACTGGCTCTAGCCCTTGCTCTGCACGCAGTGACTTAGAATCTAAAATACCGAGAATGCGGTCAGAGTCACGTACAGAAGAGACTTCTGGGTTCGTTGTGACAATGGCTTCATCGGCATAGTACAAGGCCATTAACGCGCCTTGCTCGATACCTGCTGGTGAATCACAAATAATGAAATCAAAGCCCATTTCATCAAGTTCGCCGAATACGCGCTGAACACCATCTTTTGTCAGTGCGTCTTTATCACGAGTTTGAGAAGCAGGAAGAATAAATAGGTTGTCCGTGCGCTTATCTTTGATCAGCGCTTGGTTTAATGTCGCTTCGCCGTTAATGACGTTCACAAAGTCATACACGACGCGGCGCTCACAGCCCATGATTAGATCGAGGTTACGCAAACCGATGTCAAAATCGATCACCGCGGTCTTTTTTCCCTTAAGAGCTAGACCAGAGGCGATGGCTGCGCTTGAAGTGGTTTTACCAACGCCACCTTTACCAGACGTTACTACAATAATGCGTGCCATTTTTTTTCCTTTTTAGATTAAATCGCGAGAACTTCTAAATGTAATGATTCATCGGCTTTACTGATCATTACTTTCTTTTGCCAGTACTCGCTTTCAATTTGATCGCTTAACCAGTAGTCACCCGCAATGGATACCAGTTCTGCTTGTAAATCGTGGCAAATAATACGCGCTTCCTGCTGACCACTTGCTCCTGCAATCGCACGACCTCGAAGTGTGCCATGGATATGAATAGAGCCGTCAGCAATGACTTCAGCACCTGCACTTACGTGCGCTAGCACCACCAAATCACCATCTTTTGCGTAGATCTGTTGTCCTGAGCGGACAGGCGTACGAACTACTTTCGTTGGTGCCATTTTGGCAGGTGCTTGGCTTGGCGATTTGCTCGCCGACATAATGGCGAAGCCAGCTTCGGAAGCAAGGTTTTGTACACGCTTGTCTTTACAGCCCGTTACACCGACCGGAATAAAACCGGCATCTGAGATGCCTTGTTTAAGCTTAGGGAAATCAATGTCGCCTTGTACTTTTGCTATATTGATTACCAAAGGCGCGGATGCAAAAAAAGAAGGTGCTTGAGAAACTTTTTCTTGCAAAAATTCGACAGTCTTTGCGATCTCATTGTCAGAAAGGTGTAAAACTGACAATGTAAAACTGCTACCTTTAAGGTCTGGTGAATGGGTCATCGTGGACTTCTTGCCTTTATTGAAAGAGCGTTGCCTTAAACTAGGTATGTCATGTTATATTTCATCCTTTGACGCAGCAAGTTCTCTCGTGGGCAAATAGGTGAATTAATCTCAAATTTGCTATTAAGTTTGCGAGAATTTGACGTTTTCAACCTAATCCGCACTCAACGCGGCTAAATCAGCATAAAAGGCGTGTCATGCTTTGTTCTATTTATAAAAGCTCGAAAAAAGAAGGTACTTATCTCTATATTCCGAAAAAGGATGATTTTTCACAGGTTCCTGACACCTTAATGCAGATGTTCGGTAAGCCTATCGCTGTCATGACGATTAAACTTGATGGCCGTAAATTGGCACAAGTTGATATCGAAAAAGTGAAGGCTTCATTACAAAATGATGGCTTCTTTCTTCAGGTTCCACCGCCGCCGGAGAACCTATTAGAAAAGTACAAAGAACAAAAAGCCCAGCAGAAAGGCGAATAACGTCATCGTTTTTCATCTGGGATTTCTGCCTTGCTCAAGGAGGGCAATATGAAAAAGATACTGGCTACCATGCTTAGCGTTGGTATGTGTACCTCGGCTTTTGCAAGTAGCGAGGGTTTTGATGAATACTTGAATAAGCTGCGTGCTGAAGCTCGTGATAAAGGTATCTCAGAGCAGGTCATTAGTGCTGCTTTTGCTAATGTTGAGTACAAGCCGCGAGCAGTAAAAGCGGACCGAAACCAACCAGAAAAGAAACTGACATTGGATGAGTACATTCCTCGCGCGGTGCCTGAATGGAAGGTGAAGCAAGCCAGACAACTCTACAAAGAGCATTACACTGAGCTAAAGCGTATAGGCGATGAGTACGGTGTCCACCCGCGCTTTATTGTGGCACTTTGGGGAGTTGAAAGTAACTTTGGTAAGTTTACCGGCAACTTTAAAGTGATTGATGCACTATCCACAATGGCATTTGAAGGCCGTCGTGAAGAGTTTTTCCGTAAAGAGGCCATGTCGGCACTGCAGATCCTCGATCAAGGCCATATTGAGCTAGAGAACTTTAAAGGCTCATGGGCTGGTGCGATGGGTCAATGCCAGTTTATGCCAAGCTCTTTCCTTCGTTTTGCTGCTGACGGCAACGGTGATGGTAAAAAAGACATATGGCAATCTGAAGCGGACGTGTTTGCATCAACCGCTAACTATTTGAGCAAGTCTGGTTGGGATGATAAATATACTTGGGGTCGCCAAGTTAAGGTTCCTAAAAATATTGATCGCAGCCTGGAAGGGCGCACGGCTGAAAAAGGCAAATACCTTCAAGAGTGGAGCCAATTAGGTATCACAAAATATGACGGTAGCCCGTTGCCAAAACTGGATGAAGACATCAAAGCATGGTTGATCATGCCGGACGACGAGAATGGTCGTACGTATCTGGTTTACAATAACTACAACGTATTGATGAAGTGGAACCGCTCTTACTACTTCGCACTTGCTGTGAGTCACTTGGCTGACCGCATTAAATACTGATCTGCCATCAAACAATTTGGCATTCAGTCTTCAATACAAGGGCTCTTCGGAGCCCTTTGTTTTTTCTATAACCAAATCGAGGTAAAGCGTGTTATCTGAACGTGCCGCACAAATGGTGATTTTCTCCGCTCTTCTTAAACACAAAAGCTTCACAGCTGCTGCAAAGAGCTTAGGCGTGTCGGTGTCTCATGTGAGTAAACAGTTGAGTCAGTTAGAAGCGTCTCTTGGTATCAAGCTTGTTCAACGCACTACGCGAAGCTTTACGCCGACTGAGGCAGGGAAAACCTTTTTTCATCACTGTGAGCAAGTGGTACAAGCGGTGAGCAGCGCCACATTAGAGATGGAAACCCAGCGGGATGAAGTAGCAGGTTTGGTACGTCTTGGGTTGTCGCAATCATTTGGTACCTTACACATTATTCCAGCGATTCAAGAGTTACGCGAACTATATCCTCAACTTCAAGTGGAAGTACATCTGTTTGACTATAAGGTCGATATGTTAGCCGAAGGGCTCGATTTATGGGTAACCAACAACGAGCATTTGCCTGAAGGTTACATTGCGCAGCGTTTGACGGATTGCCAGTTTGTTGTTGCGGCATCGCCAGATTACTTATTGAAACATGACACGCCAGCAGAACCGGATGACCTATCTGCTCACAACTGCCTCATATACAGAAGCTGGGAGCGTGACTATACGGGGTGGGCGTTTACCAAAGATCAGCAAGAATTGAACGTAAAAGTCTCGGGTAACTATTCAGTGGATCTGGCAGAAGCCGTTCGGGATGCGGCTACTGCAGGTTGGGGTATTGCCTACCTTGCCACTTACTTGCTGGGGGATGAGTTTAGAACGGGTAAGTTAATACAGCTGTTACCTGACTGGAAAGCCAGCCAGTCGATGCCGTTTTATGCGGTATACCCAAGCCGCCAGCATATGCCAAAAAAAATATCCGCAGTGATTAACTTTATCAAACAGAAGATCGGCAACCCTTGTCATTGGGACCAACGTTTGGCGCCTTACATCTCTATTCCTAAATAACAGGATCAATGACGTTGTAGAACGACACATAAGGTGATTCACTTCACAAAAATTTTTCCTGAACCAGAAACATATTTTCCATATGGAAATAATTAAAATAAGCAAACGTTTATCTTCAATAAATTCAATTGGTTATTTTGTTGGTCAGTTATTGGTCGCTTAAACTTTTCACACTGTTAACATCCTCAACTTGCAGCATTTTGAGTCCGCTATACAATCCGGTGCCTTCCATATCCCCCTTCTGTCGGATTCATTTTATGAACTCAATTATTGGTATCGTAGCCATACTATTCCTAGCATGGCTACTTTCTACAAATAGAAAAAATATAAAGCTGAGAACGGTGTCGTTTGCGTTTGCTTTGCAGGTACTGTTTGCGTTGTTGGTTTTATATGTACCAGCAGGACGAGATGCGCTGAATTCAGTGAGCAGTGTTGTGTCGAATTTGATCAACTATGGTCAAGAGGGCATTGCGTTTTTATTCGGTAATTTGGCGACAGGGGGCTTCACCTTTGCGATCAATGTTCTGGGTATCATCGTTTTCTTCTCCTCTCTTATCTCAGGTCTTTATCACATTGGTGTGATGCCAAAAATCATTAACTTTATCGGTGGTGGTATTCAAAAGCTGCTAGGTATCGGTCGTGCTGAGTCTTTGTCTGCTACGGCGAATATCTTTGTTGGCACCATTGAAGCACCATTAATGGTAAAGCCTTACCTAAAACACATGACTGACTCGCAGTTCTTTGCAGTTATGACAGGTGGTTTAGCGTCAGTTGCTGGCGGAACGTTGGTTGGTTACGCATCACTGGGTGTCGACCTCAATTATCTTATTGCTGCTGCATTTATGTCGGCACCTGCCGGCTTGTTGATGGCAAAAATTTTAATGCCAGAAGATACGGATAAAGCAGCAGATATCGACATTAGCCAAGTTGAAATTCCACGTGCAACTAACGTGGTTGAAGCGTTAGCCGATGGCGCAATGGCGGGTGTTCGTATCGCTGTATCGGTCGGTGGTACGTTGTTAGCGTTCATCAGCGTAATCGCGTTGTTGAACGGGATGCTAGGTTGGGTTGGAGACCTTATTGGTACGACACTAAGCTTTGAGCTTATCTTAGGCTACGTATTTGCACCTGTCGCATGGTTGTTAGGTGTGCCATGGGAAGAGGCGATTACGGCGGGCTCGCTTATTGGTAACAAGATCGTGGTGAACGAGTTCGTCGCTTTCATCCAGCTTGCAGAAGTGAAGTCTCAACTTAGTGAACACTCACAAGCAATCGTGACGTTTGCTTTGTGTGGCTTTGCAAACATCTCAAGCATGGCGATGCTGATTGGTGGGTTAGGCTCTTTGGTACCAGAAAAGCGTGCATTTGTTTCTAAGCATGGTTTCCGTGCGATTATCGCTGGTGTCATGGCGAACTTAATGAGCGCTTCTATTGCGGGCGTGATTTTAAGTCTGTAATTGAAATAGATATCAACAATTAGCAAAAGGGCTCCTCGCGGAGCCTTTTTCGTATCTGAAGTTTTACGTTATTTGTCTGTGTGGAACTGTTCGCAAGCGAGCATCGTGTTCTCAATTAAACTTGCGACGGTCATTGGGCCAACGCCACCAGGAACAGGAGTAATAAAGCTCGCACTTTCACGTGCTTTGTCGTACTCCACGTCGCCAACTAGTTTGCCTGAGTCAAGACGGTTAATACCGACATCGACCACCACTGCGCCTTTTTTAATCCACTCACCAGGGATGAAGTTAGGCTTACCAACCGCAACCACGACAACGTCAGCTTGACGCACATGACTCTCTAGGTCTTTGGTAAAACGGTGACATGTTGTTGTTGTGCAGCCCGCAAGCAGCAGCTCAAGTGTCATTGGACGACCAACAATGTTTGATGCGCCAACCACAACCGCATGTTTACCACGCAGCTCAATGTTGTAACGGTCGAGTAGGGTAATTATGCCCTTTGGCGTGCAAGAGCGAAGCTTTGGAATACGCTGCGCAAGACGACCAACGTTGTAAGGATGGAAGCCATCCACGTCCTTCTCTGGGTGAATGCGCTCTAAAACATGTGTTGTGTCTATGCCCGCAGGAAGGGGTAATTGCACTAGAATGCCGTCAATTTCATCATCGTTGTTTAATTCATCAATCAGCGCTAGTAACTCTTCTTCTGAGCTAGACGCAGGAAGGTCAAAAGACTTAGAAACAAACCCAACTTCTTCACATGCGCGGCGTTTGCTACCGACATAAACCTGAGAAGCAGGATCTTCACCAACTAGAACCACTGCTAAACCAGGAGCACGTAGCCCAGCTTCAACACGTGCTTTAACACGTGCAGCCACTTCGGATCGAACAGTTTGGGAAATGAGAGTTCCGTCTATATTTTGAGCAGTCATGACTTTCCTTATAAATTAAGAAGGCAGATTATCTGCGGCGCATTGTCGCAGAATTTCTTATTAACATCCATACGCAAACGTTTGCTTTGTGGTGTTTTTGAACATTAAGCGTTTTAATGGACTTTTTTTAGGCATTCAGATCAGAATGTTATGAAAACCCGTTGATTTACCCGTTTGAACTCGTATAATCCTGTCCCTGTAGCGCGCCCTTAGCTCAGCTGGATAGAGCAGTTCTAACCCCCTAAAGGTTACCACTTACTGAGTGAGTTACCATAAATTAAGGTGTTAGGTAGTAGTAAGGTTACTACTTAGGCTCGGGCAGTTACCACCAAGAATTTCTAGTTACCACTTTACTGTAGAAAGTGATAACATTGAAAAACAATGTCCCCATAGCTCAGTTGGATAGAGCACGTGCCTTTAATAGAGGAGCCTGTAATGGGAAACTATTACAGTGCAGAGGGTGAATTCAAGGAAACCTCAACGCGTAATGGCGGTGGCAATCTTGAGCCTAGCTCTACAAGCGTGTAGAGAAGGTGCAGAGACTAGGTGGAGCAATGCGATCTCATTGCGTAATACACCATTAGCGCCCTCCATCTAAGGTATAAAATCTTCGGATTTCCTAGACATAGGTTACTAAGATGAAGATATAGTCCAGACTACAAACACTCTATTTTGGAGTGGCAGTGAAAACTGTAGTGGTAAGCTAAGCATGTGGTCGTAGGTTCGAATCCTACTGGGGACGCCATACTTATAACGGCGTAGCAACTTAGTTGCTACGCCGTTTTTGTATATGGTTTAGTGGTAAGAAAGTACAAAGTTTTATCACCAAAAGTAAAATGAGTATTTGTTTTTATCATATTCACAGAATTAACATTAAATTAATCTCTTCATTTGTAATTCAATTAAGATTTGAACACATTATCTTAAATAGATGGTTCGTTAATACAATCAGCCACTATTTTTAAAAGCTCAGACGCAGGTCTTGCCGATATGGCTGTTTTATAGACCACAATCTTGTCTCCATACTTTACTATAAGGTTTCCCGCATCACTTAGTATGATCGATGCGATTACCTTCTCACCCATCTCGTCCTGTATCATGTGCAGTATGTCTTCTGAGGCCATGTTGCATCCCACTTTCTTATGGTTAATAAAATTAAATACTTAGTCTGTTAGCTTCAAAGTGTGTCCCTGAAAAGTAGCTACTGCCAACGATGAATATGTCGTATTTGATTGTTACCTCTCTGGCTAGGTGTGTTCGATCTATATGTGCTTTAAGGCAACGTTTACATGTAATGCTCCATCGGCTCAAAAGCTGTTGGGATGAAGCTTGGATAGTTAGGTCAAATTCGGCGAAATTCCTTTGTAGACTTACATTGTCGACTGTAAACAAATATAAAGCGTTGTTATCAAGCAGGCTCAGTTCTTGGACTAGCTCTCTCATAGGTTACCCCTTACTTATCGAACGTCATCATTACTCTCTAGGGTTAACAAGGCAGGCTTACGCAATGCCTGCCTAACAACCACTATTATTTTATTTGTACATTGCTTTGTTTCTGAATTCTTTTTGGGGTAGGCCCTTTTGGGAGGCATGGGACTGTAAATGGCTCGTTAATATTTCCAGCAGCGGGGAGCGGAATTTTATTTCCGTTTTGGTCTTTTTTATAACGAGCAACTCTGCGTACGGCAATTTTGTTGCCAGCAATAGTGAGACCAATATGACAATTCCATCCTTTAAAGATTGCGGATAGTTTGCAAAGAAGCGAATAAGATGTTGATTCATGAACAATTGACTGAAGGTAATTCCTAACCTGATATTCAATATCCTCCTCAGAGCTAAGTCCTAATGAGGAGATTACACGAGTTAGATAAGTTTCGGGACAAAGAGGTAACTCTTTATACTCGCAAACAGATAGTTGTTTTTTGATTAGGTAGTGCGCGAACGCATAGATAGTTTCAGATGCTTGACTTTCAAGTCGATGCTTTTTAAACACCTCTGAGATGAAATGAACCGAAAGTGCTAGTTCATTATGCTCTTCCACATATGCAAGTATTTCTGCGGGTTGAAACGATGTTCCTTGCGTTCCACGAAAAGCGAATGGATTTCTAGTCATGTCAAACGCTTTGGCGAGCATGGCGACGCGAGAAAGGACTGAAGCACTAACCTGAACTCCTGCCATCTCCAATACTTGTGATCTTGAGCGTATATTTCCCACATCGATGTGGGCAAAGCTTAGATCGTCAGTGACTCCATAAGTAATAGGCGCTATAAACCCAACACGTGCTTCACACGCTGCCTCTAGTCTATGGTGGCCATTCAGAATTTCACCTTCATAAGAGATGATTATTGGCTCACCAGTTAGACACCACTCGCGCCTTTTCATCGCTTCTGCATATTTTTTTACTTTGGGCTTACTTAGTCGCCTATTTTTATTTTTTTTGTTTACCGTTCCTCGACTCGAAAACTTCAACATATCTCTTGCCAACTGAGGGCTAATGAAAATGGTGATGTGTTTAAGCGTCGTTTGTACTGCCTTTACCCCAGCGTAGTATTTGGCGTTCTCTTTGAAAATATCTTCTAGCTGAGTGGGGGAAAGTGCCTCGGTCGAGTTTTTTAGCAGACTAGTTGAACTGGCTAGATAGCTTGTTTGTTCACTTTCGTCAAAGTGGCTTACTAGGCTGTTTACAATCGAGTTCTCTAGATCTGCATTTGAAATTTCATCGGCATCCCCGATATGTGGCTCTGTCATGTTTTTTTATCCTTTGCTCGGTATGTGGCAACATAGTGTGCAAGAGTGCGAATTAGGTAGTACCTATTGAATATTATTGATCCGACATACATGTCGGATCAAATATTATTTGTAAATTAAACTGCGATAAACACGATGCTGGACATAAAGAATTGAAAGCCTTAGAACAAAAAATAACTGGCATGTTGCTTTCGACTAAGGGAAAAACTTGTAAAACCCTCATTACAACTATGCCGATGGTTGCGATTGATGCCTATTTTTCCGCCGAGAATGTTAGATCGGAATTGAAGTGGATAATTGATGTAGCAACCAATGCGACAAACCTAGATAAAGTAAATGCTATTCAAGCCGAGCTTGAGGAGCGTGTGGTCAAAGGCAAAGTTTTTGCACCACTTTCTATAACGTTTGCTATTGAGGGGAAGCCTGTCTTGGATGGGGCTTCTCGCAACCTGTCATCTTTGACTTTCAATTCGAGCAGTACCTATATTGTTGGTAATGTGCTGACTTTCGTAGCTATTTGCAGAATGCTGGGAATTAAGACTTTCTTGTTTAGCTCAAGGTTAAGTGTGAAAGAAATCAATCAAAAAAGCCTCGCTCGGCAGCGATTAGCAATGGAAGATGTTGAAGTTCGGGTTATTTTTGATGATGAGGTCGGCTTGAATGCCGCAGATATCGTTCATTTATTTAAAAAAAGTGCGCTCTTCGACACAGCTCTAAATCTGCCTCATGTTAGTGAAGGTAACAACTTGTCTGGTGAAGGTGACTTCCCATTACGCCCATTTATTCTTCAGTTAATCAAAGACACTGATATCGAGTCTTATGGTGGTGTCAACTTTGATGCTAAACACGTAAAGGTGTCTGAGAGTACTATTACCACCCAATATGTTCTGTTTAAGTTACTCGTTGGTGCGGTAGCAGGAGCTGGCACTCAAGAGTACAGTAAGATGCCTAAAGACATAACATTGGAATCGGGAGAGAGTTTAACATCGGTACTTGCAGGTGGTTATATGAGTAACATTTCTGCATTCATGAGAGGATGGCTGAAATCTTTGAAAGAATCGTTCGTCAATAATCGCTCAGGATATCAACTATCTCCTCAGGTTTGGCAAGCATTAGGCCTAGTTATTCATCAACTTGTGACGAATGGCATGTCGCCTGACGTACTTGAAAATGCAGGGCGAGAGCTGGGGAACCTTGACTACAGCAAGCAGGCTAAGCATTGGGAAAACTGCTCTGTGATGGAGTTGGATGCTCAGGGGCGTATTTATAAAAATGCCGCAAACTCTACACGCCAGTTTAGGCTGGGTTTGAAGGAGTACTTCTTGAAAGTGATCGGGGAATGAAGCTTACCATTAATAATAGTAAGCTATTTTTCTGTTTACCTAGTTCTTTCTCAGTCTTAATCCAGCAGCGAGCTAGCAGAGATGACAAGCACAGAATTGCCCAGTTGTTAGTTGGAATAACAGCTCATATACCTTTTGCTAATGTGTATATACCTTACCAAAATTACCCGGAAGTGCGTGCCACGAGAACCATTCAGGTTTACATTCATCTCTCAAAGAACGCGAGCGAGTTAGCTAAACACTGGTACATTACTTTTTTCCAGTGATTAGGAAATTGACCTGAATTTATAATGGGCTGGAGATTAGCATTAACAAATGCATCTCTTATTGCTTGTGGTGTAGCATGCGCATTAAAGCTGAGTATTACATCTATAAACGCATTCCTTTGGTCGATTACTTCACTTAAGTGTTTGCCTGCCTCTAAGCGGTATCGGCTTGCTAGATCTAAACTATTGAAGTGGTTTTCAGCCCGATTTTTGTCTTCTAGGCTCCAAGCTGCTGGGCAACGGACGTAATAACGTAGTGCACCATCATCCTCATCAATGTACTCTGCAAACACCCATATGTTGATAATAGATGTTTTTATCAACATATGGGTGAATGGCTTGATCATCTGCGCGAATTGCATAAGTCTGCCCTTTTTCCCCCATGTTACAGTCACGACACGAAGGCACTAGGTTAAGCGGCATAACTGAGAATTCAGGGAAGTGAGCTTTGGGCAAAAAGTGGTCTAAGTTTTTCGTGTGACCAATATCGCCACAAAACGGGCAACGCTCTCCAGAAGATACTAGTAATGAATCGTAGTACTCTCTTGCAGGTTTGTCCTTATTTCTCAGGTTGTTTTCATATAAATTAATTAGCTTTGATTTAGTAAGGTGGCCAACGACTTGAGTCGTGTTGGTTAAAGGCTCAGTTTTAGGGTAAGTGTATAAATTCCCACCCATACTTAGTGTTCTATATTGCAGCTCTTTTGCTTGAAAAGTTGGAAATACTGAAATGAAGTTCTTACGAACATTTACTTGTTCCATTCCTTGAGAGCACTTAGTTAACATATCATTAAAAGATATATTAGGAAGACTTAGCTTTTTCATTGTAATTTTCCAGCTTCCCTATTTAAAACCATGGCCTTTAAGACGGTTCGGCCTTCAAGCCCAATTTGCCCTTTGTATTCAGCCAAAATATCCTCATATGATGCACCTGAATCAACTGACTTAGTTAACAAAGAATGATAACCCGAATTGGCGACCTCGAGTGCAAACACTTCACGTGTCAATACGCCCAAGTTTTCTCCAAATGTTTCTATCTCTGGTCTCTCCGTGCTTATGACTTCTCTTGAACGTATAACTTTCCAAACACAGGACTTTGGTATTTCCTGAAGAACAACTGGGGAGTGTGTAGCAATTATTGCGACCCCATTTTTGATGTAAAGTAGATCGCTCAAAGTACGCAGAAATGCAGAGAGAAGAGGTGGGTGTAGGTGTCCTTCTGGCTCATCCAATAATACGAGTGATTTTTCACCTACCGTATCCACTAATCTAGTTATCGTAAATAGTACGATCGCATGCCCTGAACTCATACGACGTAAGTAGTTATGAATATCGTTGTAAAACAAAACGTTAAAATGTTCACTGTCAACTTGAGCACTAGGGTAACTTTGCTTTAAATTTTGATACCTTGTATTAAGAATGCTTAACCCCATATTTTCGAAATTTTGGTCACTACTTAATTTGTTTATCGCTTCAAGCCAAATTGTTTTTTTATCTTCATTACGTAAACAACCTATTAACGCTGAAACGAAGTCTTTACGTAGGTCTTCTAGAGAATTAAGCTCGTCGTTGTTGCCTCTGTTCTTTAGGCCAATATAAAAATACTTCGTACCTTTCGCAGGGTCTGTCTGCTCTTGAGGTGGCGTAAATGGGTCAAAGGCACTAAAAGATACTGATATCAGAGAGCGGAAGTAACCATTAGGGATTCTGGACTCAAAAAAAGAGTTATCCTCAGTAAAGTAGCAGTTTCCATCGTTAGGGTTAGCTATTGCGTTGATCATCCCATTTAAGATAGTCGTTTTACCACACCCGTTTCGACCAATAAAAGCATGGATGTTAGTGCTTGGGATTGAACCTACTTTTACTTTAAAAGGTATTTTTAGGTCGCACAAGCCTTCTAAGTTATTTCGTACAAAGTTGAAGTCGAAATCAGATAATTCAGCTAATCCAGCTAAAACTCTCGAAAACTGACCATGAACATCTGATAAAGTGATACCACGGAAAAGAGAAGTGTTTAAAACATCCTCATCTTCAATAACTTTTATCTTTTCTGGCTTATAAACGATATCTTCAAGAGACTTTAAAATGGCTTCTTTAAGCGCAGTGCTTAGCTGGTTTAGTTTTTTATAATAATTAACATCAGACCCTAACGAGAAATATTGATCACCTAATACGGAAAACTGTTTACGCAGTGTTGTATGTGTACTTATCTCGGTAGTTTGCCCCTTAAAGGCTATTTTTACATTACCAATATCATGTTTTATTCCTTTCTCATCGTATACTGTCAGGTAGAACATTGTGACAAAGGAGTAATCGTTCCAATGATCGATTGTCAGAAAGGCAGTGTTAACTGATTGAAATGTATTTTCATTTCTACCAAGAACTACAAAATTCATCTCTAGATCCTGCTTGCAAACTGTATTTACCTAAATTTTGGGGTTTGGAGATAACTGTTATTTCAAGAAGCGTTCGTCGATTTCTAGCATACTTAGCGCGATTTAAAATTGGCGTACCAATCAATCACACATCTTAAACGCTCCTGAGCCTTTTTGTTGATTCCATAATGGAGAACGTAGATTAAAGCACATGTTCCACAATCATAATATGCAGCGCCTTTAATAAGAAAGAAAAAGCTGATGTTGCTCAAGCAATTGGTATGGTTATGTAGGCTATTCCGTGATCGACGTGACTCGAAGTTATGATGGCTGAAACAGTTTTGCCCCGAAATGTGTTAGAGAGAAGAATCGTTGCATTAGTAACTTCGAGCTAGAAAGCTACTCTAGATTATAACTTCTTAGTGGTGAATTACGATGGCTGAAATAGACACCTGAATGACTAGTGTTGACTGTAGATCGAGTTTAATCACGGAATGATTCAGACTAACAGTTTATATTTGTTCCATAGTAGCAATGAATAGAGAACCATCATGGAAAAACTACCAGAAGACCTTCAGAAGCATGGTTATATTTACATTTTTGTTAATACCACCAACCCCAATGAAATAAAAATTGGTTTGACGAACGACCCTATTAGGCGTAGGCAGGAACTTCATACTACAGGAACTGCTGAACTCATGTATGTTCAACAACTATGGCTTGTTGAGGATATGGGACGAGCTGAAAAAATTGCACATGACCGTATGGCGGGGCATAGAGTCAACGACAAGAGAGAGTTTTTCCATCTGGTCACCGAAGATATGGCTATAGATCAGATTAACCTACCAACTAGGCAACAACTTGAGATCCCACATCAAATTTTTGGAGGACATGAATTAGCCGCTGATTACATCTATACAATTAGCGAATTAATTGAAGAAGACTGGGACTATCGGGGGATCAAATATCGTGAAGTTGATTTTGCTGAAGTGTTAAGTAAACACTATTTTAATTTAGCGATGAAAGACAAATACAATTCATTTTAATCTCATATAAGACTGTTGAAGCAACGTCTCTAACATTCTTTTGTCCAGAGACGTCCACTTCTCCCAACGCTGGGCATTTTCAGTTCAAGGTTGGGTTTCGTATTTACGGTGCAATAATTTAGGTCAGGCGTTAGCGTTGCTCACACCTCAATGCGTTATGTTCTAGAGAGGTATTAAGTGAAACAAGTCCAGAAGGAAGCAATTAAAAACTTCTTCATAGCTGTTCAAGCCCTAAAGGACACTGATGTTATTAGATCGGATAAGTATCTAGGTGATATATCTGAGACTATTTGTGCTGGGCTTTATGATTTACAACTAGCGAAGTGTGGTAGACAGGTAGGGTTCGATGGAACTAGTCCCAGTGGCACAAAGGTTCAGATTAAATTCCATGGCTCTACTACAAGAACAAACATCAACCTCGGTAACCCTGATAATTATGATGAGTGTTTGGTAGTGCTAGGGGGGGATAGCATACTTCGTTCAACAGACAGCCCAAGTGACGACTTCCTTATCTACAGATTTGATCAGAGCTTGATTAAGACAATGAACAAGACGTATTCAGGTTCATACTCTTGTGGAAAGTCGTTTTTTGAAGGCTATCCAGATAAGGTGTTCAACATTCGCACATAACAAACGACTATGCTTTCAAGATACTCATATTTACCTGCACGGGCCACTTTGTAGCGTCAGGTCAAACTCACTTTTGTCTATAGACGTGGCAGCAAGATCTTCGCTATCACGTCTTCGCCCCAAAACAATTTAGAGCTTTAATCCGAAAAATTTAAGTGCGACTAAATTGGCCAGAATTTCTAATCAATATAAAATGTTTGAATCTATAACCTTACAGACGTAACCGAATGAACTACGAGTGCTCTTCAATAGCCTTAATTACATCGCTTACGTCTTCATAAAGGACTTGAACATAAGCAGGAACTGGGAAAGTGCGCATACGGCTTTGTTGCGTAATTCAGACGAGAAACCAAACCTCCTAAAGTTGAGCGACTTTTATACAATATACTGAGTTTCAG
>NZ_JAWOWL010000020.1:0-94995 GCF_033340395.1 Vibrio sp. 1159
GTGTGCGATGGATTCTGAGTACCTTTTAAAGGTTCTAGCAAGCCTTTATTGACGGGGATGTTCATGATTTTTCCGTGGGGTTAACGCATCGACCAGTGCTGTCATGCTAAAGCCAAGCACCGCAAGGCCACCCAGCCTGTTAAGAAACTCACGGCGCGTGATTTTTCCGTGGGCGTATTCGTCGTACCAATCGAAGGCTTCTTGCGGGATTGGGTGAGAAGCCTTTTCATTAGGAGTGGTATGCTTTAGAACCATTATCCATGTCCTCTGTGTCTTACCATATGGGAATTTCTCATTCTCAAAAGCGCAGCGAGAAACGAACGCAATTGAGGCTAAAACTGCGGTTTCACCACTCTGATACGGAGCAAGGTGGTGAAACACATCATTGGCGAGCTAGGATCTTTTACCTTCTTCAAACAATAGATAATGGATTCAGATTCAACAACTTTGCGTCGTTGGTTTTACATTAATTGACAATAGTTCGTTATTGCTGGCCGCAATAGGCTTGCCAGTAAGAGAAGGCGCGTTCGAATGCTTTTTCTCTGTCGTGCATTTGTGCAAACAAGACCACTGTCATCGTAGCGAGAACCGTATTCGCCATTTGGTTCATGTCGTCTTCTGACGTACCAAACGGGCAGTTTGCAAGCATTGGCACCTCAGACAGCATTTGTTCCGTCCAGTAATGCGATGTCACGCCGCTTGTTTGGCTTAACCATACTGTTTGGCTTACTTTCGGGTTGTATTCGGACTCACCCGATTGTCCTTTGAATGACACAACGGCATGAGCGGTTTTGCCAATCTCGAATTCGACTTCAGCATGAAGTTGTTGGAACCCAGGATGGAAGCTACCACGAATACCAACCGTCGCCTGCCCCGGATTCAGTGCTCGAACCACGGTATTAATCGGCGTTCTAAGCCCATAACGATTCTTCCAACCGATCATGGTTTCTGCTTGAGCCGCAAACGCACTCAGCGGCAGATACACAATGTTTTGTGTTTCTAACACACGCTTTGCGTCTTCTGCTGATTCCGCTTTCGTAATAGCAAAAGTGTCGAGGTAATCTTCGGCGTGTAAACGACCAGATTGACGGTCGTGATAGCCATGCATTAACACTTTATGACCATTATCGGCAAGGATCTTCGCTGCCAACAGGTGCCAAGGTTGACCTGCCGCTTCACGTTTGCCTGCATAACATGGCCAATCAATGTCTGCACCAATAGCTGGCATGCGGGATTGGAATGCTTTCACAAAACCAGCGATTTCTTGTTGAGTCTCGTTCTGTACGCGGATCAGCATCAATAACATCGCCATCTGATCATCATCGCACTCACCGTTTAGGTATTCATCCATAACTCGAAACGCTTGGTCAAAGTTCAGTGGTTTTCTACCACGTTCGCCACGACCGACTGTTCTAATACATTCCAAAATGCTGCTCATATTCCCTCGTATTCCGTCACTGACTGTACGGTTTCTATTAGTTGTTCGCGCAGTTTGACAACTTCTCCCATCACAATCAATGCTGGGCTCACGCCTTTAAGTGTAATCGATAAATCATTGAGCTGATTGAGTTGTGTAACATGCACTTGTTGTTGAGGGCTGCAACCATGAGTGATGATCGCGACTGGAAAATCTTCTCTCAAACCAGAGCCTATTAAACTCGTTTGTATTTGCGATGACTTTTCTAACCCCATATAGAAGACTAACGTTTGTCCGCTTTGCATCAGTTGGCTCCACGCTTCAAATGCGCCTGTTACCACTTGCCCCGTCACAAAGGTAACGCTACGAGCAACGCCACGATGAGTCAGCGGAATCAAGCTGTTTGCTGAACATCCAATCGCAGCGGTAATGCCGGGGATGACTTCGTAAGCGATTGAGTGTTTGACGAGTGCTAACGCCTCTTCACCTCCACGGCCAAATACAAAAGGATCTCCCCCTTTTAAGCGTACAACTCGCTTTCCTTGTTGAGCGAGCGATACCATCAAGTCACAAATTTCTTCCTGACCAATACTAGGTTGTCCGCATCTTTTGCCCACGTAAATCCAATCGGCTTGTGGCGAAGCCAACTCCAAAATATCTTTGTTAACCAAACGGTCGTACAACAGTACCTCTGCCGACATAATCGCTTTCACAGCCTTTACCGTTAACAAGTCAGGATCGTGCGGCCCTGCTCCGACAATCGAGACAAAACCTTTGTGGTTCGCGTCCAGGTCTAGTGAATGGTCTTCTAAAAGTTGGTTCAGTTTGCTTGCTTGATCATGCTTAGAAAAGCGAGACGAGCGTTCTTGTTTCTGACTCGCTTGTCCTTTCTTAAACCAAGACTTTTGATAAGGCGCTTCCATGTGCTTATCCTCTTTATGACTTACTTTATTTGAATAGCCAAACTTTGCTGGTTCGCTTGCTGTTTGCCCTTTTGATGCTGATGGCTGTCGACCATTTGTTTGATTTGAGAGACGCACGAGCCACAGTTAGTACCGCATTTGAGTTTGTT
The DNA here is from genome assembly GCF_033340395.1 of Vibrio sp. 1159. NCBI lineage: Bacteria > Pseudomonadati > Pseudomonadota > Gammaproteobacteria > Vibrionales > Vibrionaceae > Vibrio > Vibrio sp. 1159. Next base: position 2,490 of record NZ_JAWOWL010000020.1, read on the forward strand.
TTGAAGTTGGGTCACTGACGTGCAGTCTTGTTTCTCCATCGCGTCATGTATTTGTTTATCGGTAACGCGGAAACAACTACAAACCAGTTTGGCGCTACTTTGCGATTGAGTGATGGTAAGCAGTTGCGATAGCTCCATCGGCTTGCCAATCAAGCCGGTAAAGTTGGTGTAGTCGGTTTGAATCGGTTCACTAGACACCACTAAAACAGAACGAATGATACGAACCTCTCCAACAAGGTCGTAATCCACTGCTAACCAACCTTGGGCAATATCTATCGTAATTCTGCGGCTCTTTTCCGTTCGACAAAAACTCTGCTTCTTTGGTCGCTTATCATGTGCAAAGCGCCAAATGCCCAAATTGCTTTCTGCTTGAAATGCGCTGTAGAGAAATTTACCGGAATCAAACTGTGTACCGATGAACATACCGTAGGTTTTGACCGCGGCGTCTTGCACTTCAACATAAGACGACTTAAATGCAGGCTGCCCTGAAATAGGGTCTTTTGCGCTGTTTACTATCGCATTAACACTGCTTTCACCGCCATATCGACCCGCCCAGTGCATTGACATAAACAGCTCCTGAAAACCCAAACCTTCATCAATGGCAACTTTGGCATAAATACCGGTGTTTGAAGCAGGCTGAAACAGCTTGGTGAGCTGTCCTGCTTTTAAGCGATTTTGAGTGGCAGAGAGCGTGTTCATGTACACGGTTGGTTCTAACTCTGAGGCGGCAAGGTGGGCGATATGCCCTGTGCGCGTCATGGTATGCCATTGGTCACGTTGCCTGCCCGTATTGAGCCACCAGCCTTTTGTTCTTTCTAAGCGCGTTGGAGATTCACTGGTCACGACAAAACGCGCTTTTCCATCTGGGTGTGAATAGACGCCATCAGCAAAAGGGCGCTCTCCTCCCCATTGTGTCGGCACCCACTCTTCGTATTCTTGCTCGGTTAAGTTGGCGTATTGAGAAAGATCTAGCTTCAATGGCGAATCTGCATTCATGCCTGTCATCGCGGCATATTCCCTGAATACCGCCCGCTCAGAAGTAAACGCAAAGCCATTTTGTGTCTTTTCCAATGCACACAGAGCTTGCCCAACTTGGCTTATCGCCCACCAATCTGATTTTGCTTCACCGGGAGGCGTTTGAAACTGGCGCTGCCTTGAAAGTCGACGCTCAGAATTGGTCACCATGCCTTGCTTCTCCCCCCAGCCAGCGGCGGGTAGCAATAGGTCCGCGTAATGCGCTACATCCGAATCCGCTGTGATATCGGAAACAATCACAAACGGACAAATCTCTAGTGCACGTTTTACCAATTGGTTATCTGGCAAAGAGACAACAGGATTGGTTGCCATGATCCAGAGAACTTTAATCTCACCACGTTCTACCGCCTCAAACAGTTCAACAGCTTTTAAACCGGGCTGAGTGGCAATTTCTGGTGAATCCCAAAACGCCTGCACTTGCTTTATAGACTTTGCGTCAAAAGCACGATGAACCGCTAACTGGTTTGCCAATCCACCGACTTCTCGCCCACCCATCGCATTGGGCTGACCTGTAATAGAAAACGGCCCACAACCTGACTTGGCAATTTTACCCGTCGCCAAGTGTGCATTAATGATTGCATTGCCTTTGTCGACGCCATTTTCGGCTTGGTTTACCCCTTGGCAAAACAACGTAATTGCGGTTGGGCTTTGCGCAAACCATTGGAAGAATGTCGTGAGTTTTTCTTCTGAAATGCCAATGGAAGACGTCAAATTAGTGACATCGTAACGCAAATCAGAAACTTCTTCTCTAAGTGCATTAAATCCGTCGGTATAAGAATTTATGTATTCAGAATCAATCAATTGTTGTTCAATAAGAAACTTGAGCAGCCCATTGAAGAGTGACACATCACCATCGTTTTTAATCGGTAGATGCAAATCCGCTTGCTGTGCGGTGACCGTTTCACGCGGGTCAATGATCACCAGCTTGAGGTTAGGATTGTTTTCTCTCGCTTGTTGAATACGTCGGAATAAAACAGGGTGCGTCCAAGCGGTATTAGCACCGCAAATGATCAATAGCTCAGTCTTATCAATATCGTCGTAATTGACGGGAACGACATCTTCACCAAATGCTCGTACATGAGCCGCAACCGCCGAAGACATACACAAACGCGAGTTCGTATCGATGTTTGCGCTGCCAACATAGCCTTTCATGAGTTTGTTGGCGACGTAATAGTCTTCCGTTAACAACTGCCCTGACACGTACATCGCGATGGAATCCGGTCCAAACTCCGCTTTCGCTTGATGAATCTTTTCAGCAATCAGATCCGTGGCTTGTTGCCATTGCACCTCTTGCCCTTGAGGTCGTTGCTTGGTGACAAGCTTTGGATACAACAAGCGCGAAGGCATATTCAAGCTCTCTGCCAGCGCGACACCCTTCACGCACAGTGATCCCGCATTTGCAGGATGACACGCATCCCCAACGATTCCTTTCGCATTGACCTCGACACCACATCCAACACCACAATAGGGACAAGTGGTTTTTTTGCATCCTTGCGACATAACACCTCCAGTGCGATTCAGCCCAACTTACTAGCAAAAAAAAGCCTCTCCCGAATCGAGAGAGGCAGCAATGCCTTTAACGCTGTTAGTACATTTTCAAAAAGTAATACCCTATACCGCTCTCGCCTGCTATTAAGAGCGGCGCATCGAGTTATCGATGAACGTTTATGTAAAGCAAGTGAGGTGCCAAGATTAAAAACCCTTACCATACAAAGGGTTAGCTTAAAACCAATTATAGCAACGTAATGCTACGCACTGATTGTGTGCAAATTTCGGTCATTATCGTGCAGTATTACTTTACTAATTCCATAACTAACCTGGATTCTTCGTCACCAAAATAATGCGCTTCTTCTTCTAACGTTTTAAAGCCAAGGGAGAGGTATAAAGACAATGCAGGTTGGTTCTTAGGATCGACAGTCAATTTCACGCTTGAGCCTAACGTCAACGACGCAATAACGTTTTCTAGGAGGGAACGCGCAATACCTTTACCTCTATGTTGAATATCGACGGCCAATGACATGATCCAATATTGATGTGCATTTGTGCTAGTCGTTAGCAATATATACCCTGCGACCTGCTCTCCCTCTTTTGCTACCAGTAAACTCTCTCCCCAACAATCAAAAGCTTGCCGAAAGAAAAATTGAGGATAGGCGTGTTCTCCAAATAAAGTATTTTCGAGCTTATATATGGCAAATAAGTCCTCTTTTTGCGCAGACAAGATGTCCATTCAATGACTCCTTCTTTAACATGAATGGCAGCAGTATACCTAAATCTCATCTAAATGACGGGACACAAACATCTCAATTAAGTGCTTAAGAAATGTAATATTCTTCCTGAAAATTAGGCCTAACTCACTTAGAACATACATCCGTGATTAAGTTTTAACCGCAAAATCAAAAACCACACAAGATGAAAATTTCAATACATATAACCATTAAATGCATTACATTTAAGAACTTTATTCTGGTTTATTGAAAAATTCATAGTTGGATAATTTACAACCACCCCAAATTCACAGCATTATTCACCAAGCTTCGCGTGTGATAATAAACACTAAAACCTTTACCATTTTCAGCATTATTATTTTTATAAAAGCGAGTTTTAAAGTGAAAGAATCTCGAAATGCCTTAAATCCTAGTGAAATAAACACAACCACAGCTTGGTCAAAACATGATACACATTGGGTTCTTAGCCTATTTGGAACAGCCGTTGGCGCAGGCATCCTGTTTCTGCCAATTAACCTTGGGATTGGTGGTTTTTGGCCTTTAGTCGCGATGGCAGTACTTGCTTTTCCAATGACCTATCTTGCGCACCGTGGCTTAGCTCGTTTTGTACTATCTTCTAAGATCAAAAACGCAGACTTCACTGATGTAGTGGAAGAGCACTTCGGCGCAAAAGCAGGTCGTTCTATTTCACTGCTGTATTTTCTTTCGATCTTCCCGATCCTGTTGATATATGGGGTTGGAATAACAAACACAGTAGATAGCTTCATGGTAAATCAGGCTGATATGGCTTCTTTACCTAGACCTTTGCTTTCTGGCGTACTAGTGTTTGCACTAATTGCTATTATGATGGCGGGTGAAAAAGTAATGCTACGGGCCTTTGCCATCATGGTGTTCCCACTTGTTGCCATTCTTGCCTTTCTATCATTTTACTTAATACCGAACTGGACCATGCCTGTCATGGATGTGCCAGAAGCGTCAGCTTTTGCTAGCACTATGTGGTTAGCAGTTCCTGTAGTGATTTTCTCGTTTAGTCACGCAGCTGCAATTTCAAGCTTTGCAAATGTACAACGTCGCCATTACGGTAAGCAGGCAGATGCCAAATCCGAAGTTATTCTTCGTCGCACTAGCATTATGCTGATTGCCTTTGTTCTTATTTTTGTATTTTCCTGTGTACTAACACTGTCACCTGAACAATTGGCTCAAGCAAAAGAACAAAACGTATCCGTATTGTCTTACTTAGCGAACGCAACCGATAATCCATTTATTGCAACACTTGGTCCTTTAGTAGCGTTTGTTGCTATCACTTCATCTTTCCTTGGGCATTTTTTAGGTGCGCGTGAAAGCTTAAATGGTTTAATTAACAAGCATTTTAACCTATCTGAGAAGCGTGTTGATCGTATCAGCGTGGCAGCACTGTTCTTCTCAATCTGGGCGGCGGCGATCATGAACCCAAGTATTCTTGGTATGATGGAAGCATTGTCAGGGCCTGTTATTGCAATGATCTTATTTATTATGCCAATGTTAGCGGTGTATAAAATCGAGGCGATGAAACAATATCGAGGAAATATCTCTACTTACTTTGTTCTAGCAGCAGGCATTGTGGCGGTAAGTGCATTGATTTTTAGCTTCTTCAGCTAATAACTAAAGACTAGCTTGGATTTTCAGGGGAATACCTTACACAAGGTTAAGGTGATTCCCTGAATTTTCTTACTCTTTAAAAGGTAATCATCGTTACCCTTGACTCTTAAATAAGAGCGAAAACACCCGCAATCATAAGTACTGAAGCAATGCAGGTACGGCCGATAATGCCGAAGTGCGAAGGTTGAATCATTTCATTATGCATAGTTAATCTCCTATTTATTATAAAAGCCATTTTTTATTGGCTTAATAACACTATGTCTAATATCCAGTTTTTTAACAACCCATACAAACATTAAATATTTATGACAGAAACGTAATTTTTTACACTTCACCCTGATTTCGAGCGATGAATCCGCGGCTTAAACCACTAGATTGAGTCCACCGAATATGCTCACTTACCTTCCATCGTTACCCTACCTATGCCATCTTCCAATCATTACATAAGTTTTCAATAGATTTTGTTTTTATAAATCATAATATTATAGAGATCCTTCTCGTATCTCACTCCCAAAACATTTTGCCACTGGGAATCCATCCGCACTTAACCAACAAGAAATGGTAGACTTAACTGGTATTCGGTTAAGAGATCACATTTTATTAATACGCTCATGCACTTCTCAATTAAAAAACTGGCTTACGCACTTTGTACTGCACTTGGACTTTTCTTGCATCCCACCAACGTACTGGCGAGTACCGAAAAGCAAGCTTATCTGGAAGAACACATTTCAGCAGAAAGCAAGCCCATGTTAAAACTCTACTTTCGCTCGATGGGTAAGCCGCGATCAATTCAAAAAGATGAGTTAAATGCGCCACAGAATGCATCAGCGGAGTCTCTTGCTCTGTATTACTTTGCACGAAAGTACCTTAAGCGTTACGAAGGCGTTCCATTACCGAAAGATATGCCCGATTTAATCGAATTCGGTAAAAAGCACCATTTGGAATGGGTCGTCGCTGAAGCACAGCTCAATAAGGCTGTAACAATGATTGAGCAAGACGATAACTGGAACGCAGAATTGTTACTCCATGACGTTGTTTCTACAGCCCGTGATCTTGGTTATCTAGCATTAGAAGGCCGTGCTTACCGCTGGTTAGGCAATCTAGAAGTATCTCGAAATCAACTACGCAGTGGCCTAAAATATTATCGCAATGCCTATGAGTTATTAGAAAAAACAGTGTTTGAAATACAAGTCGCGATGACACTGAACAACATTGGGACGGTCTACATCGACGCATCAGATTGGGCTCGGGCCAACAGTTACCTAACGCAAGCTCTCGACACTTACCTAGAGAGCGAATATCAATACGATAATAGCTTTTTTATGGGGGTTATCTACGCAAACCTTAGCATCGTTCACTCGAGCCTCGGAGATAACAAAAAAGCGGAATATTATTTCAATGAAGCCATTCGACTTTCAATGCAAACGGGGTCTGACACAGTCAAGCACCACTCTTTATCCAGCTTTTCACAAATGTTGAGCTCGGTAGGAAAAATTGATGATGCATTAATGGTCGCACAACGTTGCGTAGACCTGCCCATTCCAAAAAATCTAGAAATGCTAAAAACGTCTTGTTACGAGGCATTTGCAGAGGCTTACCTCGCAAACAAACAATACGATAAAGCTATTACAACAGCGCTTAACGTTCTAGAACAAACCAAGTCAACCAGTGAATTAGAGCTGCGGCAGCGTATTGATATGCTTTCGGTACTGGTAAACGCTCATCAAATTCTTAATGACTATGAAGCCGCTTTTCATTATTTAACCCAATTAAGAGAGCTGGAGGCTGAGTTTTCTCATCATATTCATGGTGAAGAGATGATTAACATTAAGTTTGATCTCGAAGCTAAGTTAGCCCAGAAAGAACTCAAATTGCTAGAAACAAAAAATGCGCTACAAGCGTCTGAACTGCGTTCGCAGCGCTATCGAGAAATGTTCTACTTTATCGCTATTACGGCAATTGGTGTCGTTGGTTTTCGTTACGTACTGCGCGTTAGACGTATTAATAAAGCACTCACTCAAGAAAATACTACCGATCCGTTAACTCAACTGCATAACCGTCGCTATCTTCACATTTGGCTGGACAAAATGGCTCGTAGAAGCCCAGATAGAACATTTGCCTTAGCAGTTTTAGATGTTGATCATTTTAAAACCTTTAATGATCAATATGGACACGATATTGGCGATAAAATGCTGACTCATATTGCCACGCTATTTAATGAATCCACTCGCTCTGGTGACCTACTCATTCGTTGGGGTGGAGAAGAGTTTGTCCTATTATTCGAAGTACAGCGAGCTGAAGATTGCGCTAAGTTTTTGGAGCGATTGAGATATACTGTTGAAAACACGCCATTGGTGGTTGACTCTAAACCATTAAACGCGACAATTTCCCTTGGAGCAGTGGACAAACTGTCGGCACAAATAATTAAACAAGAATGGGATCAATGGTTTTTCTTGGCAGACCAAGCTTTGTATGATGCGAAGCAAGCTGGTAGAAACCAGTTCGTCATTCATCCTACATCATAAAAAAGCACACATGAAAAAAAATCTAATCATTATTACTTTTGCGCCTCTATTTCTTATGGCGTGTAGTAATCAGCAAGCATCTCAACTGGGAATGCGCAGCAGCAGTGTCAACGTATATGCCCAGCAAATGAGTAACACTCAACTATGTGAAACTCTCTACTACAACCGTGCAACTAACCAAACCAAAGTGGCGATTGGTGCTGAGTTCAATCGACGTGGATTAAACAAAAAGTGGTGTGATAAAGAATTCGATAAGTTGTACATTAAAAAGTGGATTGATAACGTGCTGCCTAAGGAAAAAGCCGAACCTAAGAAACCAATGGCAACTATTCAACCCGCTCCAACTAAATAACCCCCCCTCTTGAAGCAGACGGTACACTCGTATTTTCTGCTTTTCACTTTTCATGCATGTTCGATGCGACATATAAAAACCTCATAGTTTCAGTAAATTAACAAAGACTTATGTTGTCCATCGAACTTTTAATGTAAACAAGTTGTAAATGGTTTTCGTCCTTATTCTTTGTCGTTAGCTTTGTTTGTTCCTGTTAGCGGAATATGAAACAGGAACTAAAAAATTCCAAACAAAGACATGAGGTCAAAAATGGAAATACGCATTAATCGCCTATTTGCTGCTATGTTGGCAGTAGGCATTGCACCTGCCGTCTCGGCGTTTGATCCACTCTATTCTGAACAATGGCACTTAGACAACACGGGGCAAACTGCGTTTGCGGCTAATCCTGCTGTTGCTGGGAACGACTTAAACACTAAGCTCACTCAGGCAATGGGGATTGCAGGTGTTGGTGTGAAAGTTGCTGTTATTGATTCTGGAGTGCAGATCGATCACCCCGACCTTGCAGGTAATATAGTTACAGGTAGCAGAAACTTCGTCGAAGACTCTTCATTCCCACCAAGTTATCCGGTTGATACTAATGGTCATGGCACTGCTGTAGCCGGTTTGATTAGCGCCGTCGGCAACAACGGTGAAGGCGGACGCGGTGTCGCTTATCACTCTTCCCTCATCGGTTTTAACTGGTTAGCCAACCAGACATTAGAAGGCTGGTTAATCTCCCATGGCATGGACCCAGCAACACGCGATGTTCGCGTATTTAACCAAAGTTACGGTTTCAGCCCTATAAACCCGATTACTTTTGATGAAAGCGACCCTCAGCTAAAACTTGAAATGGACGTGATGAAAAACGTCAGCGAGAGTAACGCATGGGGTCGAGGTGCTGTATTTGTAAAGTCAGCAGGTAATGGTTACCGTTATTTCAATGCAGGGCGATTCTTCGTATTGCCAAGTAACTTCTTTGCTGGTGGAGACAATCAAGGCTTACCGATGCACAACTCTGCTCAGTCTTATGATAACGCCAATTACTTCAATCTAGTCACTAGTGCATTGCGAGCGGATGGTACGAGAGCGAGTTACTCATCGGTGGGGTCGAACGTGTGGGTTGCAGCACCAGCAGGTGAATATGGGCAAGATTTCCCTGCTATGGTCACCACTGATTTAATGGGTTGTGAAGAAGGGCAAAATACCAGTGATGGCCTTGGCATTAATGGGTTACACGGCGGAACGGAGCTCGATCCGAACTGTAACTATACCAGTACGATGAACGGAACCTCATCGGCTGCGCCAAACACATCGGGTGCCATCGCGGCAATCATGTCAACCAACCACGCACTTTCTGCTCGTGATGTACGTGCTTTACTAGCGGAAACAGCAAAAGTAACGGATAAAGCGCATCCAGGCGTACAGCTTGAATTTACTAACCATAAAGGTGAACAGGTTAGCTACGAGGCAATTGCCCCTTGGCAAAAAAACGCAGCAGGCGTAGATTTCCATACTTTTTATGGCTTCGGCGCTGTAGATTTAGATGAAGCGATGCAACGTGCTCGCATGACGAATCGTGTTTTGCCAACTCAAGTCATTACGCCATGGGTTAATAACGCTACAGAAGTAAGTGTACCCGATGCAAGTCTAGTTGGTGGTTCTTCAAGTATCGCCATTGCCGATGAGCTGACAGTAGAATCCGTTCAAGTGACATTGACACTGGACCACGCTCGTCTGCCCGACTTAGCTATCGAGCTCATTTCGCCATCAGGGACTCGTTCCGTTTTGCAAACACCGCGCAATGGTCTTGTTGGTCAATCTCTTGATTCATCGATTACTGGCTACAAAGATCAATTAATGTTGTCTAACCAATTTTATGGCGAAGATGCAAAAGGCGAATGGACGTTGCGAGCAATAGATACGAACGGCGATGAAGTCTATTCTTACATTGCATATTTCAACTCTTCCACCATCTATGACGTTCCGATGGCAAACAACGCTCAGCCCGGTGTTATTAAGAACTGGTCGATGCGCATATTTGGACACTAAGGAGTCAATAACATGAAATACAAATCATTTTCTATGCTGGCTCTCGTTATCATGACGTCGAGTGTATACGCTGAGCAACAGCTCTCTCAACAGCCTGCACCAGAACTGTTTGTGCCATCAGAAGCGGTTGAGATTAATGGCCAAGATTATCGAAAAGTGCAAACTGGCACTATTAGAACCCTATCTGAAGACGTAAAGCTTCAAGCGGGTGATGAGGTGTTTAAGAATGCGTTTAGTAACGTATCCAAAGCCACTGGACTGGTTTATATCACCGTAAACAATCCTAACGAAGCGAAAGCAGTCGCCAAAGAGTTAAAATTAGAAGTTATCTTCGCAGAGGGGGAATCAGCGGTGTTAAAAGCATCTCAAGATCAAGATCTGCTAAGTATTAGCGACTACCTAAACGCAGACAGCCGGGTAAAAGCGTCTAAAATTGAACTAAACAGCGGTAAATACCGTGCACAATAATTCTCTAACAAGAGAAGTTGGCCTGTAAAACCATGCCTCAGCGATTGCTGAGGCATTTTTATGGGTAGGAACAGATAGGCTATTATTCTTTAATAACATTTCGCATAACCAGTATGATACCTAAACACCCTACTCGCCTGCGCCTGTCATTTCTTAAACAAAATAATTTCCGTTCTTAGCTCTTCTTCCGTGGTTTCCTTCGGGCTATTCAGATAGCGTTCGATTCCTAAAGGACTGGTTTTGACTTTCATACCACTCTGACGAACCAAGTTCATCGCTAAAGCCCATGCATTTCCCAAAAACTGATATTCACCTCGGTGTTCAACGACAAATGTTTCACTCTCAGGAATGGTACCGGTAACCGCCCCTTGAGGCGCTGGTACTGAGTTATGAAGAGGAAAGCAAGTGATAAACTCGAATGTACCTTTCTGCATATCCATCGACTGGTAATAACAAAACAATTCACCATTCACGGATAGGGTTTCGTCACTAATTAACTGTTCTAGTTGCTGAACATGCTTCTCAATTACCGAACCTAATTCCTGCAAGCTAGCCACACCCTTGATCCCAATGTAATGAATTTGAGGCAACGTTCGGTTACCTATTTCGACTAAGTCTGAATGCACTCTTCCGGTTTCAAGCTTACTTTTGAGCATGCGTAACCCACGTTGATAATCCATCTCTATCATCGACTTAAACATACTTTTCAGAAAGAACAGATACCAAGGGACGCGAGATTGCATTTGCCATTCGACTAAACAGCCATTTTGTGACGGCGTCACGATTAGAGTCACCTTTCCATGGCTCTTGATTGGGCGAAAGAAATGTAGCTCCATATCTAATCGATGCTCTTGAGTACTTTCCAGTACAATCGCGCCAGTCCCAATACGCTGACCATTCCATTGATAACCAGCTCCAACGTGGCCCTGATTATCACTGAATGTCAGCTCGCAGCTTGGTTCAAGAATGATCCATGGTGACCAGCTGGGCCAGTTATTGAAGTTCTTGAGATAGCCAATAATTTCACTTTGATTCTTATTAATTTCAATACTTCGGCTGACCTGATAAGAGAGCATAACGGTTCCTCGAGTTTCCGCTTCACTAACTTCAGTCTAATTCAAATTCCAGTTTTTTCTTGTTTGACTACGGGTTAGATGCGTACGACAAGAAAAATCCAGAGCGTTAATTCTCACTTGAATCAATACGCGCAAAGCTAAGAGCAGAACTCCACTTTTGCACTAAATCGAACACCATCATCGTCCAGTACTAACGCCCACCCCATCCGTTCACATATTCGTTGTACGATAACAAGCCCACAACCATAACCAGCGTTGTACGTCTCGTTGCCATCGTGACGGTTTAGGATCTTAAGCGCATGACCTTTCAACTCAATTTCAATATCTCCCACACTATAGCTAAAGGCGTTTTTAATCAGATTGTTGATAACAATGGTCACAAAACTCTCTGGTGCCTTCACTACACCACTATGTTGTTCGTGCAAAGCGTAGTTCGAATCTTGCTTGGCAAATAAAGGAGCCAGCTCTTCCAGTTGTTTTTGTAAACAAGTAAGAAGCTGATGCTCTCCGTAATGTTGAGGCTCTATTTTCTCTTTACCAAGTAAGAGAAACGCTTCTGTCAGTACACGCATCTCGTCACAAGCTGACTGCATCCTCGTGATGGCTTTTTGCGCAACTCGAGGTTGATCAGGGAGACGCGTCAGAATGTCTGTTGAGCCTTTAATCACCATGATTGGCGTTCTCAACTCATGCGATGCAAAACGGCTAAATTCTTGTTCTCGTTTGAAATAGCCCGCGATATCGTTCTTATTATCCAGCAAAGTCTGCTCTATCTGGCGTGTTTCGCTGAACTTAGTTTCAACTTGGAAAGCGGGTTGATCCGGTGACATTTGGCTAATTTTGTCTTCAATTTGCGCTAATGGCCGAGACAATATTCGCACCATGTAAATGCCATACCCAACCATGACAAATGAAAACAAACCACCGAGCAGCAGCGTAAACTGATGCAGCGAGCTTTCGTATTCGTCCAAGTAATCATCGGAGTCATCTTGAAATACAATGTACATAAGCCCCTTCCCTGAGGGGTGGTTCAATACAACAAAGTGTTTGTCTTCTTCACCAAGCAGGTATTCGTAAAAACCAGGTGAAGTAAAAGAGAGCAACCAATCGGGTGTCGGTGCTTCACTCCAATATGAGTTGAATTCCAATACGTTTGGCAATGGCGCATCCCAGCCCTGTTTCTCGAAATTCTCACTATAAAGCGCAGCTTCAGTATCTAGCCAGTGATGTAAACTCAGCACTTCCAGTTTGTTTTCTGCCACATAAATCAGCGACCAAAAAAGAGTAAACATCACAAACGTCATGACCCCAAAACCCCAACGGATCTTGCGATAAATGCTTGGATATTCGTTATGCTTTAAGTCGGTAACCTTGTCCATGAATAGTCTCTAATCGTGATTCTTCAAAACCTTTGTCTAGCGCGGTTCTTAAACCGTAAATATGGCTACGAAGTGCATCACTTCCGGGTGGTTCGTCTCCCCACACACTATCGATCACTTCTGTGCGCGAGACCGCTGCTGGAGCACGTTGGAGGAGCAATTTTAAAATTTTAGTTTGAATTCGACTCAGCTTAATTTCTTTGTCTTTTCTCGTTACTTTTCCTGTCCGCGCATCTAAACAAATATCTGCAAATTTGAGCGTTCCGATATCTTGTCTTGGACCACGATTAGCCAAAGCATGAACACGCAAACTGAGCTCTTCCATCGCAAATGGCTTCATTAAATAATCATCTCCCCCCGCTTTAAAAGCCGCGATTTTGTCCTCTAGCGTATCTTTTGCCGTTAGGAAGAGAATTGGCGTTCCACATAACTTATCTTGTCGAAGCTTCTGTACCGTACTGATGCCATCGAGCTTCGGCATCATGATATCCATGATGATTACATCGTAATGATTTTCCTCGATTAACTTAATCGCAGCCTCTCCATGAAACGCACAATCGATAATCATGCCTTCTAGCTCAAGATAGTCTGCAATCGTCTCCGAGACGTTATGGTTGTCATCTACAATTAAAATTTTCATAAAATCACATTTCTTCACGATCTCTTCACGATATGCCCAATAAGATACAGGCAATTTCCTAAACTCGCTCGTAAATTGAGGTTAATACAATGAAAAAACTCGCTCTTATTTCTGTAGTAGGTTTGGCATTGTCTGGTTGTGGTGGTTCAGGTGGTGGCAGCAATAGCGATAGCACATCAACTCAACCAGCAGTGAAACCAAGTGTAGCGATTGGCTCTGTTGAAGCGGTCAACGCTGAAGAAAGCACGTTAACCGTCAATGGACATACGTATCGTGTGTCTGAGGTGGTTTATGACGACACACAAGTGCAACTGGCCGATGTAAAACCAAAAATGGTGGTTCGCGTGGGTTCAGATATTCGGCAAACTTCGGACAATGGCGTCCGAGTCATACTTGAACCAACCATTACTGGACGTGTGACAGCAATTGATCATGTGAAGAAAAAATTCACGGTAAACGGCGTAGAGCTGCAGTTTGACGATTTAAGTGATGATATAGAGGTCAACGACTGGGTGATGGTGTCATCATTGCCAACTGCTGATGCGGGTTATCGAGTGTTGTCTGTGGTCGAGCTCGACGTAGATAACGATTACCCAGCACTTGATAACGACTACGAACTGGAAGGCCGTATTACCAGTATCGATGCAAATGCTGGAACATTTAAGTTAGGTGGAAAAGTAACGGTGACATATAACAACGTTAACCAGCTTAGCATTGGTCAATGGATTGAAGCCGAAGGTGAAATGCAAAACGGTATCTTCATGGCACATGAGGTAGAAGTTGAAGGCTACGACGTCATAAGCAATGACAGCGATGTGGAAGGCATCGTCACTTGGGTTGCAAATGACTACAGTGAGTTCTCACTAAACTACCGAGGTGCATTCTTCATCGATAACGCAACACGATTTGAAGATGGCAGCAAAGCGAACCTAAAACAAGGCCAAGAAGTGGAAGTAACGTCTGTCATGAAAAATGGCAAACGCATCGCTACCGTTATTGAGTTTGAGCAACCAGACTTTGACGATAACAACCAATGGCAAGGTAAAGAATTTGAATGTGAAGGATACGTATCAAACTACGATGCTGAAGCAAGAACATTTGAAATCGAGCATTGTGAGAATGATGCTGATCAAGTACTAACTAACACCACCGTTGTGATTGATGCACAAACACGCTTCCAAGGCATTGAAGAACTTAACCTAAATGGTGCTCGTGTCGAAGTCGAAGGTGTGATCATTAACGAGCAAAATATTGCCCGTGAAGTGGAGTTAGACGTTTACGACAACTAATCCCTTCTACGCTTAAGAAAAAGTGTCACTTCGGTGGCACTTGTTCTTTTCACCTTACTTTGCTTCCCAAGCTCAAACCAACAAATTCTCAGTCAAAGCCTTTTCTCTCCGTTACACTTTACCTATGTTTCACAACATTGGTGACGAATATGAAAAAACGCAACCTCATTTTGTTAATCTTGTTTTTTGGTTCAGCCACGAGCTTAGCTAGCGTTATGGATCCTGACTGCGATGCAGAAAAGGCAGCTAAAGCCGCTGCGACAAAAGCCGTGGTTGGTGTTGGGGGTCGCTGTACGCCTAAAGAGGCACTGAAAGATACCGCAGTTGATGCAGGAAAAGACAAATTGCCAGATGAAGGGATGGCGGGTAAAGCTGTTGATGCAATGACACCGGAAAAAGAGAAGAAAACGGTGAAAGACGTAACCAAAAAGCTCAATAAAGATTGATACGCTTTCTTGTAGTTAACTTTAATAGCGAAACTCCCCCCTCCCAAAAAAAAAGAGCGCCGATTGACGCTCTTTCCGAACTCTAATAGATAACCAATTATGCGGTTTCTGCTTCACCTATCCAATGATAATGGTGGTTGGCTTTTTTCCCCACTAAACCGAGCTCTGCCAATTCTTCAAATACCTTGTCTACCTCTTCCGCAGACAGCCTAAACTGTTTAGCAACGGCTTTTTTGGTGCACGTAATTTGATGCGTTTTAAGTGCATCGCTAACTTGCTCTAACAAGGTTTTCGGTTCCTTTGGTTCTTCTGGCTCCGGCGCAGCTGGTATTTCTTGCTCTTCTTCCTCTTTTATATGAGGAAGATAACCCGCAGGCGCTGGGTCTATATCGCGAACTGTTTTCAATATCATGCCCTCATTTCTGCGATAGAAATATCGGAACCGTTGCTCTTCACCAATCAAGCCAACAAAAAATGCAGCAAAGAAGTCCAAAAGAATCGAAAGAAATACAACCAAGCCAAGCTGAGCTTGCTGAGAGGTGGTACCAAATGCGTTGGCTAGGCTATCAATCAAACCAATCACTGAGCCTTGCGTAACCGGCGGTAAACTATCACGCTCCATAGCCAAGCGTTGCTGCTCTTCACGTAAGGTTTTGTTTTGATCCTGAATGCGAGTTACACCAGTCGCGATACGCTCCATCTCGATGTATTTCTGCGCTGCCATATTGTTGAGCTCAATCTGCTTATCGATTGCCGCAATCTGACGATTAAACGCTTCCACTTTCGCCTGCTCTACCGAAATATGACTTTGTGCACTATTGGTTGCACTATTAATCCCACCAATACTACCGCCAATGGAAATCGCAGCTAAAACTAAATAAAACACGAGAGCGGTTGCTGCTCCTGTGTAGTTGCGATGGGCTCGGCGCTCACCGTATTCATACCAAGCGTAAAATTTACCCGCTTCAAAAATGATCGCTAAACCACCAAATAAGGTTTGCATCATCGGGTTTTCGTCGATAGACAAAAATAACAATAGAGAAAAAATAGTCGATGCTAAAATCGCAGCACCGGTGAATGCATATACACTCACCATGGCAAATCGACCTTTAGGGTATCGATATCCAATCTGTTGTTCGTATTTCATTTGAGAAATTTCTTAAGATTAATCGCCCCTCCGACTAAGTAGGACGGACGTTTCTGGCATGTACAAAGGAGCGCAGAATACCGTATCCTTTATTAAATTACTGTCATAATTCCGTTAATGGAAAACAAGTGAAGATTCGGTGTGCATTTTGAATCGATATCAGCCAAATCTAGCACGTAAAAACACCACCACGACACCCACTAACCGAAGCTTCAGTGACATATAAGAGAGATTAATTCGGTATCTTCAGAAGCGACTAAGCAAGACTGACAAGTTGAATTGGAGGTTGTGAATGTCAGCCGAATCAAGACATTAAAGCGTTAAAAATAGGCAACAAAACAAATAATGCACACTTGCATCACCTTTTAGTAAACTGATAATTACATTGTTTGGTTAATTTGTTAGTATCCCGCGCCGAAGAAGATAAGCACTCAATTGTATGGAAAACACTCTAATACAGCACAAACACCATCGCTTGCACGCTATTGCGGTTATTATCGCGGTGTTGTTTCAGTTGTATTTAGCGTCCACAGCCGCTCTTAATCCTACACAAGTTCACAGCACAACTTGGCTCAACAAAGTCCAAAGTGAAAAGGTTTTACTGTGTACCGCAGATGGTTTCAAATGGGTGGATATCAATACGTTGATTGAGGCTAACGCTCAATCTTCTTCTAAGCTCATCCAAGATCTTAACTTACACGACGGCTTTCAGTTTGAATGTCCGCTTCTTCAAGCTGTTCAATTCTTTCTTCTGGTTGCGATTGGGCTTTACCTGACAACCATCCATTGGCTGCGCCGAGTAAAGTATGCACTGACGACTTATCATTTTTCAAAATGCGATAAGTTCGTTTACAAACACATCGCGCCTAAGCACTCTCCGCCGAGTGTTTTTCCTGCCTAACAGGCATCTAATCATTGACAACTTTATTCAAAAATAACGATGACTCTGTTTGTTGTCCATTCAGAGAAGCTATTCATTCAAAAGGAAAAACACATGCTTAAATCATTTAAAACCGCCGCTATCGCGCTTATTGCTGTCATCGCTAGCCCACTGAGTTTAGCGCACGATTATGAAGCAGGAAAAATTCATATCGACCATCCATGGAGCCGCGAAGCGCCACCAAACGCACCTGTTATCGGTGGTTTTTTTCAATTAACCAACCACGGTGACAGTGAAGATGCATTGATCGCAGCAGAAAGCCCAATCGCAGGGCATGTCGAAATTCACACGCATAAGAAAGAAGATGGTGTGATGAAAATGATTAAGATTGACGAAGTGCGCGTTCCAGCCAATGACTCAGTGTTGTTTAAGCCAGGCAGCTTCCATTTAATGATTTTCAATCCAACACAAACTCTTAAAGAGGGTGACCGCTTCCCTATGACATTAACCTTTAAAAACGCAGGTAAGGTTGAAGTGGAAATGGCGGTTGAGAAACAAGGCCACATGGAAAAACACATGCATCATTAATGACGCAAACAAAAGTGCCCGCTGATTTAGCGGGCATTTTTATCTCAGCTTAGTCAAAATCATTATCCAACAGGTCCTAACTCGACTCTTCAGAACAATGGTGATAAATAACGCTTGGCGAAACGGCGTCATATATCATAACAGCGTGCTCGGGCAAGAGATTCTAAATCACGCTCGTTCCTCGCTATTCAGAATGACCTTGAAAGACTTAAGATCCTAAAAAGGTTCCCTACCCGCTTAAAACTCAACCTCTCGACAAAGTTATCCAACCATCACTTGGCAAGCCTAAATGAAATCATAAGTTTGGCAACAAAGACCCACGGTTAATCGGCTTTCTTTCTACTTGAAACAAACCTCAGCCCAACGAGCTAAGCCGGCAGTTACTGAGCCAAAATAGTTTCCACTGACAACCGGAATACTTGGCAGTACGGTTTGCACCGCATCGCGCAAGATTGGCGAGCGTGCCGAACCTCCAGTCATAAAGATAGCATCGGGTTTAACTCCAGCTTGCTCTACCGCTTCTGTCACCAACGCCGTCATTTTATTCTTTGGCGACTGGATCGCTTCGATCATTTCGTCACGTTGTACATCAACTTCAATCGTTTCTGATAGTAAGTTGATGCCAGTTCGGTAAGAAGCTTGTTCTGAAAGTGCCACTTTTGCCTCTTCGGCACGGCGAACAATGTTGTAGCCTAAAGACTCATGATACACCTCTAGCAAACGAGCAAGTTTTTCTGGCTCTTGAGCCTGCTTTTGAAGCAACTTTAACGCTGATAGGTTCTCTCGCGAATAGAAGTCACTCTGCGCTTCTACATTATTGATTGCTATCGGGTTCCAGAATTGGGTAGTCGGCATCACAATGCCTGACTCCATTTTACTTCCCATGCCAAAAGGGAACATGAGCTGCTTAAATGCTAGCGCGATATCAAGATCATTCCCGCCGACACGCTGGCCACTGTGAGCTAACAAGCTTGCGGTCCTATCTGCTTTGCCGCGCCAAGACGGTCCCATTTGGATCAACGAACAGTCCGTTGTACCACCGCCAATATCGACTACTAGAATGATTTTATCTTCGCTGAGTGTCGCTTCATACTCTAGGCCCGCCGCGACAGGCTCAAACTGAAACTCCACATTTTGGAAGCCCGCACGTTTCGCTGCCCGCAACAAAATGCGTTCAGCCTGAATGTTAGCCGTTTCACCGCCACGCCCATGAAAGTTAATTGGTCTGCCGATCACAGCATCGGTAATACTTTGCTGCGCATCGTTTTCGGCTTGAGACTTAATATTGTCCATCATCGCGCAGACAAGGTCTTCGAAGAAAGCCAATTGCACATCACGCAAGCCAGATGCACCAAGAAAAGACTTCGGCGATTTCACATAATAGATATCGCGAGGATCTTCCAAATAGAGATTAAGTGCAGCCTGACCAAACGCGATGTCGTCGGATTCTAAGTCAATACTTTCTTCTCGGTTTAAATTGATTGCCCGGCGTAAAACCTGCTCACCAACTTGATCTAATGGTTTAATATCTCGATGGCGAAATAAATGCTCGGATACCGATTCACGAGTCGGTGCAGCAAGGGTGGAAGGAATAAAAGGGCTGTTTCCTTCTAGATTAAGCAGTACTGGATCACCCGATTCCATTTTAGCCACTGAACAGTTTGCAGTACCATAGTCAAAGCCGATAAACATTGTTTCTCCCACTGTCCCACTGATTAGTGGCCTTTTGACCGTTAAAAAGCTGGCAATGCTAACTTAATGGCATAAGAATTACTATCCCAAAATCAAGTGTAATTTAACGTGGAAAACCTATCTAAGGTACACTACTTTCTCTTTTTGCAGATGGCACAACAACCGCTACCAGTAAAGCTAACAACAGGAACACGGGGCTAAGCATTAATCCATGCCAGATTGAATACCCATCATGGAACAACCAGAATATACCAAGCGTCAGTAGGTACGAAAAGTAGCTGCAAAACACCAAGCTAATCGCGACAAAGCGCTTTTGATTAATAATAAGAATCCGCACTAGATACTGGCTAAGAATACCAGAGCAGCGCATGGCAAGTTGCCAATTAATGATAAAGAAAGCAAGCGCAATAAACCCAGCTACGACCAGTGCATCATGCGTGCTTAAAATGAAGTAGCTACCAAATCGGCTTATGATGACCGGATAATCGCCTTCGTATATCGTTGACCAAGATATTGCGTTCGCTGCTGCTACGTAATTGGCAAAATAAGCAATGGCGTAGAAAGTCGTTTGAGAACTGAACGGCTGAAATACATCCGTACAAAATCCTCGCCACTCTTCTTTGTTGGCGGTAGGCCCAACCCAGTCACGTTTTTTTTGGGCGGTACGCCCGGCAAACTCAGGCCCGTTGCGAAACAACAGCCAAAATATATAGAGTGCAAGTATAACCAAGAGTATTGAAAACATACCCTTCCCCCTCAGAAATTATCGGCGCCACTGCCAATGGCGTTGGGGTCGTAAACTGCACTTCCCTGCTATACCTATTTGATTTATCAAAGACTTATTATTTTATTACCACCAAAATTCATTCAACGGCATACTAAACAGCGACATTTTCACGCTTTGTGTGAAGTTCGAAAGCCTACTTTTAGGTTTAGCACAAAAATAGCTACAGCAAAGCGTAAGAGAGGGATTCCGCACCCATCAATGAAGATGAGGCGTTAAGCAGAAGCTGTGACCGCAATGAGAAGAGAAGGATTCAAAGCGGCCATGCATGGGCAAGAGGAGCAACTATTTCTCTAACTTTTCTTCAAATACACCAATCTCTCTGCCCAACCAAATCGCGCGTTCTGTGTGATCGAGCAACTCTTCTTCGCTTACTGGGTGAATAAGCACAGAAAAATCGCCTCGAATCGTATCAAGCCACGCCAAGAACTCTTCACTCAATGATTCTAGGTGAATTTCAAACATCGGCATCTTGTGTGGGCCAACTAACCTTCCAACTAATGGAAACACACGCAGCACATCTTGACGCTCTTGACGGATGATCTCGTTCAAGGCTTGCGCTTTATCTTGTTCTCTTAGGGGAAAATAAACATGAGCGTGGTACATAACTTCTCCATAATCACTTCCACTTGAGCACCACCTACTTTGGATAAGCTCAAGGACTGCCGAGGGTATACATTTGTAATGCCGTCACCCTACCTTGATTCCACTCAGTTGGGAAGAAGTTATGCATTCTCATAAGGTCGAGGCTTCGAGCACAACAAAAATTTGCAATTCATCATCTAGCAACTGTTTGAGTTGATTCATTAATAATGACTCACTTTGTCAAATTTTACAGCCAAATTTTGTTGCAAATATGTTTCATTAACCAGTAATTAAATTCGAGTTTAAAAATACCACCAACAAAATAGCAGCATATTACTCTGCAAAATTAGGGTGTAAGCAAAACTTTACTACTGAGCGAAAGTCAAAATGAAGCATAATTTAACAATTTGTTTACACTTATTGTATCTGGCTATACCACGATTTAGTTAGAGGGTTAGATACAGAAAAGCCTTTCTCTGTATCTTGCGGTGAAATAATCGCAGCGATGTTATCGACAAATAGTTTAAGGGACGAACAGATGCCTACCGCTATCGAAAGCACACGCAACCTTAGGTATGGCCTTTGCGCTGATATCAGAGTTTGAGTACCCATACAAACTCTGGTTTTGTATGAATAGCTGCAGTCCAAAAGACCCGCAGCGTCAAAAGGAGCTTGAGATGAACGTTCAGGCATTACCCATGCATCGGTTTATCGACCATCGTGGGGACCTAGTCGGCCAACTACCCAACTGGGCTGACACTGAAACATTGGTCGGGTTTTACCGAGACATGGTATTAACTCGCACTTACGACAACAAAGCAGTTGCCTTGCAACGCACCGGTAAGCTAGGGACCTATCCCTCACACTTAGGCGCGGAAGCCATAGGCATTGCGGTAGGCAGAGCACTTAAAGCCGATGATGTTTTTGTCCCTTACTACCGCGATATGCCTGCGATGTGGTGTCGTGGCATTGGCATGGAAAAGAACCTTCAATACTGGGGGGGCGATGAGCGCGGGAGTGATTTTGCTCCTGAGGGCAGTCCGGTTCCTAGCCGAGACCTTCCCTACTGTGTACCCATAGCGACGCAATGTACGCATGCTGTCGGGGTGGCTTCCGCGCTAAAAATTCAAGGTAACCATGAAGCTGCGCTAGTCATGTGCGGCGATGGTGGTACATCCAAAGGGGACTTTCTTGAGTCAATAAACTGCGCAGGTACTTGGAATATTCCACTTGTTTTCGTCGTAAACAATAACCAGTGGGCAATTTCAGTGCCGCGTAGTCTCCAATGTGCCGCCGATTTCTTATCAGAAAAAGCGCAAGGTGCAGGTATACCGGGTATTACTGTCGATGGTAACGATGTCGTCGCCGTTTATGATGCAACTAAAACCGCCCTTGAGAGAGCAAGAAAAGGGAAAGGCGCAACACTCATCGAAGCGGTGAGTTACCGACTGAGTGACCACACTACGGCCGATGATGCGACTCGTTATCGTAAAGAAGATGATGTTCAAACCGCATGGCAATACGAACCTATCGCACGTCTTAAAACGTATCTCCTTAATCAAGGCGCTTGGAGCGACGAACAAGAACAGCAATGGCTAGATTACTGTAAAGAGCAAGTAGAGTTAGCTGTTGAACGCTATCTGAGCTTACCGCCACAAGCACCAGAAACCGGTTTCGATTATTTGTATGAATCGCTACCTCAAGAGCTTCATGCACAAAGAGATGAACTCATCAACAAGGCAATGAGAATGCAGGGAGGCAGACATGGCTGAGCTAACGTTGGTTGAAGCAGTAAACCTTGCCCTGCACCACGAAATGCAACAAGACCCCAATGTTGTCGTATTAGGTGAAGACGTGGGCGATAATGGTGGTGTATTTCGTGCCACTGTTGGACTCAAGCAAGAGTTTGGTCTTAAACGAGTCATCGATACGCCACTCGCTGAAGCCTTAATCGGCGGGGTTGCGGTCGGTATGGCAACGCAAGGATTACGACCTGTCGCCGAATTTCAGTTTCAAGGTTTCGTTTTTCCTGCGATGGAGCACTTAATGTGCCACGCGGCTCGAATGCGTAACAGAACTCGCGGTCGGCTCACTTGTCCCGCGGTTTTTCGTGCGCCATTTGGCGGCGGTATCCACGCTCCGGAACACCACTCAGAAAGCGTGGAAGCGCTATTTGCTCACACTGCTGGATTTAAAGTGGTGATTCCTTCTTCACCACAACGCGCATACGGCTTACTTCTCGCCGCAATTAGAAGCAATGATCCCGTCATGTTCTTCGAACCGAAGCGCATATATCGCACCGTTAAATCTGAAGTCGTTGATAACGGCGAAGCACTCCCACTCGACACCTGCTTCACCTTACGTAAGGGGCGAGATATCACGCTCGTTACTTGGGGCGCATGCGTCGTAGAGTCACTTCAGGCCGCGCAAACCTTGTCTAGTCAGGGAATTGAAGTCGAGGTGATTGATTTGGCGAGTATTAAGCCAATTGATACCGCGACGATTTTCAGCTCACTAGAAAAAACTGGACGTTTACTCGTTGTTCATGAAGCGAGTAAAACTTGTGGTGTGGGATCTGAGCTATTAGCTCGAACCGCTGAACACGCCATGTGCTTACTTAAAGCCCCACCTAAACGAGTAACTGGAATGGACACCATTATGCCTTATTACCGTAACGAAGATTATTTCATGGTTCAGGAAGAAGACATTGTGACCGCGGCGCGCGAACTCGTGGAGGATTGGAAATGAAGACGTTTAATTTACCCGATCTCGGTGAAGGTCTCGCTGAGTCAGAAATTGTCAAATGGCACGTTAATGTCGGAGACATGGTTAAATTAGATCAAGTGATCTTAACCGTAGAGACAGCAAAAGCGACGGTAGACGTCCCTGCCCCCTATTCGGGCCGTGTGGTCAGCCGTCATGGTGAGGAAGGTGAAATCGTCAATATTGGTGCATTACTGCTAGAGATTGATGAAACAGGTGCCGGGAGAGAAGTAACGGCAGAGAAAAAAGCCACTGCTGACGCCGCAACCGTCGTCGGCAGCGTTTCTCACCAAGCGCATCATGTAAACGTTGATGATTTCTGGATAGGTGGCAACCACAACACGACAGAAAGTAACCTCGTTACCGCCCTGCCTTCGGCTCGCTTGTTGGCACAAAAACTTGGGGTAGATCTTAACCTCGTGTCAGGTAGTGGCCCGAACGGACTTATCGTTGATGCCGATATTTACGACGAAGCCGGAAAACAGCGTCCAGGCACCGAAGTTTTGAAAGGCGCTCGACGTACCATGGTGTCGTCTATGACCGAATCGCACGAACATGTTGCAGCCGTAACCATTACGGAAGAAGCATTGTTGGAAGATTGGCTGCCAAACGAAGATATCAGTATCCGCCTTGTTCAAGCGATTGTTCATGCGTGTAAAGAAGAGCCTGCTTTAAACGCTTGGTTTGATGCCGAAACCATGACACGCTGTGTACACACAACGGTCAATGTAGGAATTGCAGTAGATAGCCGTCATGGATTGTACGTGCCAGTCTTGCGCCACGCAGATGAATACGAGCCACAAGATGTTCGTCGTTGGCTCGATCAAACCGTTGAAGGGATCAGAGAGAGAAAAATCGGTCGTGAGCAATTGCAGCACGCAACGATTACGCTTTCCAACTTCGGCGCGATTGCCGGTATTTACGCAACACCTGTCGTCACACCGCCACAAGTCGCTATTGTCGGCGCGGGCCGAATACTCGACCGAGTTGTGATAAGAAATGGTCAAGCAATTTCGGTGAAAGCAATGCCGCTATCCGTAACGTTTGATCATCGCGCTTGTACTGGTGGTGAAGCTGCAAGGTTTACGAAAGTACTTGCAGAGCACCTGCAACGTCCGAGCGAAAAGTGACTTATTAAAATCAAATGATAAAGGCTTCCAATTTGGAAGCCTTTTGTTTTAGGGAACAAGACCATATCTACAGCTTCTCTAACAGCTCAGGCATTACCACAAACAAATCGCCGACCAATCCATAATCTGCAATGTCAAAAATAGGAGCATCCGGATCGCTATTAATTGCAACAATCACCTTGGAATCTTTCATTCCCGCCAAATGCTGGATCGCGCCAGAAATTCCGACGGCAATGTATAACTCCGGTGCAACAATTTTGCCGGTTTGCCCGACTTGATGGTCATTAGACACATAGCCCGCATCGACCGCCGCTCGTGACGCCCCTACCGCTCCACCTAGCTTGTCAGCCAATTGTTCTACTAAAACAAACTTCTCTTTACTCCCGAATGCACGCCCCCCCGACACCACTACTCTAGCCGCTGGCAATTCTGGTCGCTCACTTTCTGGCGTTTGTTGCGAAACAAACTCACTAAGTTTATTGATAATCACCGTGTCGACTTGAGTAAGCTTAGGGACAACTGGCGTGTCAGATAGCTCTGCGGCATCAAAAGCCGTACTTCTTATGGTCATCACTTTATAGAGATCATTCGACGTGACTCTCGCCAATGCATTTCCAGCATAAATTGGACGAATCACCGTATCGATAGACTCGATTGTCATCACGTCAGAAAGTTGACCAACATTAAGCAACGCCGCCACACGAGGCATCACATTCTTACCAAATGTACTGGCAGGAGAAAGAATGTGTGAGTAGTTTTTGGCTACTTGTGAGATCAAAGGTGCGATATTTTCCGCTAATCCATGTTCATATCCCTTCGCATCAACCCAGATAATTTCTGCAACACCCTGAACGCAATTCAACTCATCCAAAACTGATTGGCACTGATAACCAATAAGCAACACAGAAACAGGAAGCGATTTATCATCATCCTTAATCTCAAATGCCGCTTTAATTGCACACAGCGTCCCTACAGCCAACGATTGGTTGTCATGCTCTGCGAGCACAAGTGTTGCTAATGGTCGGTCTTCCATGGTCATGCCTCATATAACACGTCAGATCCATTACTTGAGCTTAGTCCACTTCACGTTAACGTCAACTGAGCTATAGTTTTCTGTATAGAAACCAAAACCTGTCACGCAGATGACGATAATAGAAAGGAAGCATAAAGATGGAACGAGAATGCATGGAGTTTGATGTCGTGATCGTGGGGGCCGGACCTGCAGGCTTAAGCGCCGCTTGTCGGCTAGCTCAACTCAACCAAGACAGTGAAGGTGACGCACTTTCAATTTGCGTTGTAGAAAAAGGCTCAGAAGTGGGCGCACATATTTTATCTGGCGCTGTTTTTGAAACTAGTGCCTTAGATGAGCTTTTCCCCAATTGGAAAGAAATGGACGCCCCGCTAGCAGCCTCAGTTCAACGAGATGATTTCCTTTATCTTACTACTGAACAAAACCATATTCGCGTTCCCCACTTCCTTACACCGCGTCCAATGATAAATGGCGAGAATAATTACGTAATTAGCCTTGCCAACCTTTGCCGTTGGCTCGCTAACCAAGCAGAAAATCTTGGGGTGGAAGTTTTTCCGGGCTTTGCCGCTGCAAGCATCAATTATGATCAGACTGGCGCCGTGACAAGCATTAACACGAGCGATATGGGACTAGATAAGAACGGCCAGGCCAAACCTAACTTTGAACCAGGTATCGAGCTAAGGGCAAAATACACCCTTTTTGCTGAAGGTTGTCGCGGACATCTGGGTAAAGAACTTATTCAAAGGTTCGACCTAGACGCAGGAAAGCAACCACAGCACTACGCGCTTGGCCTAAAAGAGATATGGGAGTTACCCACTGACAGTAAGGATGTATCTGGCAGTGTTATCCACTCCGCTGGCTGGCCCTTGAGTGAAACAAATACCACAGGCGGCGGTTTTCTCTATCACATGGAGAACAACCAAATCGCCGTCGGGCTTATTGTCGACTTGAATTACAGCAATCCTTACTTGAGTCCGTTTGACGAATTTCAACGCTTTAAGCACCATCCTGCTATTGAAACACATTTGAAAGGTGCTCAGCGCATCGCTTACGGCGCAAGAGCCATTGCGAAAGGTGGGCTTTCCTCTCTGCCGAGACAGCAATTCCCTGGCGGTTTATTGATTGGTTGTGATGCGGGGACTTTGAACGTCGCAAAAATTAAAGGCAGCCACACAGCAATGAAATCCGGAATCATTGCAGCAGAAGCGGTACATACGGCCCGACAAACTGGAGCTTCTGAGCCAGACTACCAGTCGTTGTTTGAATCATCATGGTTGTATGACGAACTCGCCGAAACGCGTAACTTTGGCGCGAACATTCATAAGTTGGGCAGCATACTTGGCGGTGCTCTTTCGACTTTTGAACACAACCTGTGGCAACCACTGGTTAAGAAGCCGTTACCTTGGTCTATCAAGGACTATTCGCACGATCATGAGCAGTTAAAACCTAAACAAGAGTGCCACCCAATTGCATACCCAAAACCAGATGGTGAAATCAGTTTTGATAAGCCTTCGTCGGTATTTTTGTCGGGAACACAGCACGAAGAGAATCAACCTTGTCACCTTGTTCTGACTTACCCTCACATTCCAATTGATGTGAATTTAGGTATGTATGACGAACCGAGTCAGCGCTATTGCCCCGCTGGGGTTTACGAAGTGGTGGAAGTGGACAATAAGTTGAAGTTTCAGATAAATGCCGCCAACTGCGTGCATTGCAAAACCTGTGACATCAAAGATCCTTCGCAAAACATCACGTGGAAAGCACCAGAAGGTGGCGGTGGACCGAGCTATCAAAACATGTAGATACGTTAGTATGTTGACGATCTAACAAATGGATAAACAAACCGATTGGCAGAGCCTCATTACTCCTGCCAATCGGCAAAATGATCAAGCAAGAAGTCGATAGCCAATCGCGCTCGTAGTGGTAGAAAATGACGATTCTGATAAACAATCCAGCTGCTGTTGCCACTTCCCCAATAGGGCTCTAGGATTGGCACCAAACGACCAGACGAAATAGCATCGTTGAAACTGCTCTTCGGTAAGTACGCCACACCTAATCCTTCTGCACAGGCTTGCAAGACCGTGTGTGCGTTATTGCTCTTCCATCTGCCCTGCACTTTTACGCCATCTAAAGGCTTGCCGTCTTTTTCAAACAACCAAACGTCCTTATTGGCAATAATGCAGCTATGACGCTTGAGTTGCTCTGGGTGCGTTGGTAAACCATGTTCATCGAGATAACGCTGACTGGCTGCCGCTGCCATGGGACGATCCACCAGCTTTCTCGCAACCAAGCCTGAATCACTCAACCTGCCGTAACGAATGGCAAAATCGAAACCATCTTCAATAAAGTTGACCATGCTGGTGTTGAAGTTAATTTCAACCGTGAGATTAGGATGTTGCTTGGCAAACGCCATCAAGGCAGGCGCTACATGGTTCTCAGAAAACGCACCAGCGGCACTCACGCGTAACGTACCACTCAACTGAGTTTGCTGCGTGGTGAGCTGTTCATTGGCTTGCTGAAGCCCAATCACCAATTCTTTACACTGCTGATAATACGCTTGCCCCGCTTCCGTTAGACTCACCATTCTTGTCGAACGGGCTAACAAAGCGACACCTAATCGCTCTTCTAATCTTGTGACTTGGCGACTGACATGACTAGTACTGCAACCTAACTGTTTTGCCGCTGCAGAAAACCCTAAGCTCTCAGCAACCGTAACAAACTCATTGATGCCTTCAAAACTGTCCATACTTACCTTTGCTATATAGCAATAATGTTTTGCCAATTAATCGTATTATCACTTATTTGTTTAGCAATTAGTATGAAGGTGTTCAACAAATACACGTAAGCCAAAAAGGAAACCATCATGAAGAAAGTACTCATCATTGTGACGAACCATGCGACTCTTGGTGAAACTGACCAAGCAAACGGAACTTACGCGCCAGAGCTCACTCATGCCCTTAGCGAGCTACTAGGTGCAGGCTTCGATTACGACATTGCCTCTATCAAAGGTGGACAAGCACCACTGTACGGAACCGACATCGAAGGCGACGCAGTCAACGAGAAAATTTTGGCGGATGATGATTTCCAGAACCGCATCAACAACACGATTCCAGTATCACAAATCAACGGTGACAACTATGATGCGATCTTCTATCCGGGTGGCTTTGGTCTTCTTTCAGACCTAGCGAGCAACGAAGATTTTGCCAAGATTTCCGCAAAACACTATGAAGATGGCGGTATTGTGGCAGCAGTTTGTCATGGTCCGGGCGCTCTTCTTCCTATCACGCTTAGCAATGGCGAGAAGCTACTTGCGTCTAAATCAGTGACAGGTTTCACTCGCGAAGAAGAGATCGACTTCGGCACTATCAACGACATCCCATTCCTGTTGGAAGAGTCTCTTGCTCGTGGCGCAGCGCGATACTCTAAAGTGCAACCATGGCAAGAGCTTGTGATTGTGGACGACCGAGTCATCACAGGTCAAAACCCAACGAGCGCACACGGCGTAGGCAGAGCGATTGTTGAACACCTAGCTTAAACGCGCCGGAAACTACAACCATCCTAGAAGAGGAAAGCGTGCTTTGTCATGCTTTCCCTTGCTACAGGCGATCGCAAGATGCGCTTATACTTCTTCCCCTGCCTCGTCCTCTTTTACGATATCTGTTTCTTGGTTCGCCTCTTCCAACCATTGCTGTAAAGATTCACTTGCTAGCACCTTCTGTTGGTAAGCTTTGGCACCTTCGGATAACTCGATACCGTAAGTTTGGAAACGCAATGCCACAGGTGCATACATAGCATCCGCTATCGACCATTCTCCAAATAGCCAACCGTTTGGATGCAGTTCTGCTTGCTCTGCCCAAATGGCGTCAATACGAGCAATATCTTTAAGCGCACCCTTCGTTAAGTCGACTTTTCTGTGTGCGCGGATGTTCATTGGGAGTTCGTTTCTTAAATCAAAGAAACCCGAATGCATTTCTGATGCAATGGCGCGTGCTTTAGCTCGTTCTGCGGAGTTGCTTGGCCAAGCTTTACCTTGTAAGTATTGCTCGTTAACGTATTCCAAAATCGCTAATGAATCCCACACGGTTGCGTCACCATCCACCAAGGTAGGTACTTTCGCGGTTGGTGTAATACCTTCCAAGGTCTTATAAAAGTCTTCTGTGAATAATTTGAGCTTGGTGACTTCGACATCTAGTTTGAATTGAGAAAAGATCAGCCATGCGCGAAGTGACCAGCTTGAGTAGTTTTGATTAGCAATAAACAGTTTCATGACGCCTCCATGCGGTTTGTGTTTTGAGTACCCATTCACAATATCTGATTGTATTTAAGGGGACTAACGGATAGTTTTGATGGAACACTTCAACAAAAACGATGGATGAGTTTTAGATATGGATATCGATGCGTTACGCAGCTTTCTGGCTTTTGTCGAAACGGGAAGTTTCACTCGTGCAGCCAAGCAGATCAATCGCACCCAATCCGCGTTCAGTGCGCAAATGCGTAAGCTAGAAGACGAACTCAGCGTCAGTTTGTTTGAAAAAGAAGGTCGCAATCTTGTCTTAAGTGAAGCGGGATTAGCACTACGCTCTCACGCAGAGCAATTGGTTAGCTTGCACAATCAAGCACTGAAACAAGTGAAACGTTATGAAAATAAGCGTCCTCTTCGCTTAGGTTGCCCAGAAGATTACAACGACAATATCTTGCCTAAAGTCATCCGCGTATTACAGCAATCTGAGCCCACATGTTCGATTCAGGTCTTTAGTGAGCCGAGCATCACCTTGAGAGAAAAACTTGATGAAGGAAAGCTAGACGCCGCTATTGTGACAAGAGCACCGGACAGTGAGGAAGGTTACTGGCTAGCAAGCGACAAAGGCGTGTGGATTGCTCATCCTGATTTTGACATTGAGAACGCCCAACCTCTCCCTCTCGCCCTATTCCAAACCGACTGTAAATACCATGCGGCAGCAGTAGACGGATTAACCAAACGTGGCACTCCTTATCAACTACTGGCATGTTGCAATACGGCTTCTGCACAACGAGCAATTGTACGTTCAGGCATGGCTATCGGTGCGATGGGCAGTATTAGCGTTAGCGAGGATCTTAAGATCTTAGACGATATGCCATCACTGCCTTCCGTGGATATAGTGCTGGTCACGGGTGTTGAGCCTCATCCAATACTGGACAAAGAATGCTTGGCGCAATTGGTTGAGTTGATGGCTTAACCGGATTCGCTAGCCAATCACAAAGTTAAATTGGCCAGTTAATCGCCCGTCGGTTCGTATGGTTTCAAACTGTAGATAATCTCGGGCTTTGCCACCCCACCATTCATCACCAGTATTGCCTTTTAAGTACAACTGAGTGGTCAGAAGCTCTTGGTTATCCCGCCACAACTTAACGTGAATGTGCGGTGGACGAGAGGCATAAGGCACGGGGTACAAAGTCTGGAATAAGTAGCGACCATCCGATTGAGTTTCTACCGCGCCAAAACCTGCAAAGTGAGTATCAAACTTATCATTATTTGGCTGCTTAGGATGAT
Organism: Vibrio sp. 1159; assembly: GCF_033340395.1. Taxonomy (NCBI): domain Bacteria; kingdom Pseudomonadati; phylum Pseudomonadota; class Gammaproteobacteria; order Vibrionales; family Vibrionaceae; genus Vibrio; species Vibrio sp. 1159. Next base: position 33,720 of record NZ_JAWOWL010000020.1, read on the forward strand.
CGTAAATCCCCTGCCCATCGCATTGCCAGATTTCTACTTTGATGCCTGAGATAGGGCTTCCCGACGTATCTACGACTTTACCTTGCAACACGATAGCTTCACCGACCAAACCTTCTGATTGCAGAATCAAGTTTTGACGAAGAGGAATATCCACTACTGGATAAAATGGCCCTTCTGTTTGTGCTGGCGTCGGCCGCATTGGTGTCGTCGCTTTTAAAGAGGGTGCGAACAACAATGTCCACAGCGCTAAAAAGTGTCTTCTTTCCATGATGCCACCAATGCAATTACGTTGAATTAAGTTTGGTGGAACTTGAGAGATTTGCCATGACGAATATAAAAAATGCCCCTGCAAGAGAGTCATTTGCAGAGGCACTGTGGAACTAAATGATGAGTGTTGATCGAAGGATTATGCGGCTTCGAACGCCAGTGCTTTCTTCTCTACCTGACGGAAAATGAGAGTCAGCACACCATTTACCGTTAAATAAAATGCGCCTGCAACACCAAATACTGTCAACGTATCGTAAGTTTGTGCGTTAATGCGCTGCGCGTAACCCATCAGATCCATGATCGTAATCGTACTTGCTAGTGACGTGCCTTTGAAGACCAAAATCACTTCGTTCGAGTAAGCCGGAACAGCACGACGAATAGCGTATGGCAGAAGCACTTTCAGTGTTGCTGTTTTGTTCATGCCTAATGCACGACACGCTTGCCATTGACCGGAAGGAATCGCGTTAAACGCTCCTTTGAACAGCTGAGTACTGTACGCCGCGGTATTCAACGCTAACGCCAACATCGCACAGAACCAAGGTTGGCTTAACCATGTCCAGAATACACTTTCTCTTACGGCATCAAACTGACCCGGACCGTAGTACACCAAGAAGATCTGCACCAACAAAGGTGTACCAGTAAACAAGGTGATGATGCCACGACTTACCCAATGCAAACCCGGAGTACGTAGGATCAGAGTCAGCGTCATCATCAAAGCTAAGAGACAGCCCACTACCAAAGAAGCGGCGGTCAATTGAAGGCTAGTGCCTAAGCCATCCAGCATTTGCCAAACGTGTTGTTCGTTCATGCGGTTGCCTCCTGTCCCATGCTCATGCCTTGAATTGAGAACTTCTTATCAATCAGTTTTACGGCACGTTGTGTAATCAAAGTAATGCCTAAGTAAATCGCCGCAGCAGTTGCGTACCATGTAAACGCTTCATGTGTCGCTGCAGATGTTAGCTGTGCTTGTTTCAACAAATCCGTTACTCCGATCAGTGATACAAGCGCGGTATCTTTCAGCAAAACCAACCATTGGTTAGTTAAACCTGGTAGTGCGTGTCTTACTGCTTGTGGCAAAACAATGCGAACAAAAGCATGTGCCTGACTGATGCCGAGTGCACTTGCTGCTTCTCTCTGCCCTCTTCCAACGGCTTTTAACGCGCCACGTAGAGTTTGAGAAGCATAAGAAGCGAAGATCAATGACAACGCCACCACGCCAGACAAGAACGGGCTAACTTCAATAAAGTCGCCGGTGATTAAAAACAGAACCTGAGTCGAACCAAAATAAATGAACAACACGACAAGGATTTCTGGCAAGCCACGCACAATCGTCACAAACGCCGTCATTGGCCATTTAACGAAAACGCGGCGAGACATTTCGCCACTGGCGAATACCACTGCCAGAATCAAACCGACTAAAAGGCTTGTGAAGGCTAGCTGGACAGTCATCCAACTAGCTTGAACAAGCGATAAAGAGTAACCCGTTAGTGCCATATTACTTACCGAAGTACTTGTTGTAGATTACGTCGTATTCGCCGTTCGCTTTCACTGTTTTCAGTGCCGTGTTCAGCTTGTTCACTAGCTCGTCGTTACCTTTGTTTACTGCGATACCGAAACCGTTACCGAAGTATTTAGGGTTGGTTACGTGCTCGCCCACGTATGCTAGATTGTCTTCTTTCTTGAACCATTCAGCTACAACAGCTGTATCGCCGAATACAGAATCAATACGACCGTTCTTCATATCGATGAATGCGTCTTGGTAGCTTGAGTAAGGAACCGCAGTTACACCTGGCATTTGCTCAATCAGGTAACTTTGGTGTGTTGAACCGTTTTGAACACCAACACGCTTACCTTCTAGTGCTTTTTGATCAGCCACTTTTTCTTTGATAGAAACAAACGCAGCTGAGTTGTCATAGTATGCATTCGTGAAATTCACTTGCTCCAAACGCGCCTCGGTAATGTCCATTGCAGAGATAGCCGCATCGTAACGTTTGAATTTTAATGCAGGGATCAGGCTGTCAAAAGATTGGTTATGGAAGGTACATTTGGCTTCCATTTCTTTACATAGTGCGTTCGCCAGATCCACGTCAAAACCTTGGATTTGGTTGTTTTCATCCATGTATTCGAATGGTGCGTACGTCGCTTCCATCGCGAATTTGATCTCTTCTTGTGCTGCTGCGTTTGCTGCCATAGTTGCAGAAGAAAGGCCGATTAGTGAAGCTAGTAGAATCTTTTTCATTGCAATACTCCGTGTGTACTTAGTGGGCTGACACTCGCAATGACAGCCGAGCTTATCTGTTAAATAGACTGAACTTTAAAAACGTAATTTAGTGATTTAAGTAGTCAGCAAACTGGGCGGTTTGCGGGTTAGAAAACGAATCATTTGTGCCGTGCTCAACGATGTGTCCTTTTTCTAAATACAGTACGTGACTAGCGATTTTCTTGGCGAAATCCACTTCGTGCGTCACAACTACTTGTGTAATTCCGGTTTCGCTTAAATTTTTAATAATCTTAACGACTTGGTTAGTAATTTCCGGATCAAGCGCAGCGGTCGGTTCATCAAAAAGCAAGACTTCCGGTTTCATCATCAATGCACGAGCAATCGCCACACGTTGTTGCTGACCACCAGAAAGTTGCATCGGCCATGCATCCGCTTTGTCTGCCAAATGCAGCGTCGCAAGAATTTGCATTGCCTGCTTCTTCGCTTCTTCTTTATCCATGCCAGCGACTTTTACCGGAGCCTCAATCAGGTTCTCCATCACTGTCATGTGTGGCCATAGGTTGTACTGCTGGAACACCATGCCTACTTTACGACGAAGTGCTAAACCTTGTTTCTCTTTGATTTCAGTAGAGAAATCAAAAACATCATTTGCGATGTTTAGCTTGCCGTTATCCGCACCTTCAAGAAGGTTAAGAACACGTAGTAGAGAGCTCTTCCCTGCACCACTCGGACCGAGTAACACCAGTGTTTCGCCGCTTTCACACTTAAAGCTGACATCGTGAAGCACTTGTGTCTCACCGTAGGATTTATTGATTCCGCTTACCTGAATAGTCATGCTGACATACCGCATTAATTGTCACTTGGCATTTATATTACTCAAAAGGATTTTTTATGCAATAAAAATGTATAAAAATTAATTTTGTTAAATTTTTGTATGATAAGCAATCAATACAACAGAGAATATGACTGGTTTAATCAGTTGGTTTTAACTGAAATTGTTGATGAAAATCCAACAATATGATGGCAATCGAAACAAGGTTAAAATTCTGGTTACTTTTGTGCTTGTGTAGACGGAATTTTGAGTCTTTGAACGTACTACACCCGACGCAGACCTTCTCATTTTTGCCGGGCTTCCCCCCTCGATTTCCGGTAAAGCCTTCTATCGGCGAGTTCCTGATTAGGACTTTGTGAATGGACTATAATTTCTTTTTGTATCTGACTCTTAATTTGAGTCATCTAAGTATTAATGGGATAACTCCATGTTGAAGTCGCATTGTTTTTCTCTCATTGCACTTGCTTCTCTGAGCTTACTTTCTATACCCAGCGTTTGGAGTAGAACAGCAATCGTGTTACCTGGATTGCATGAACAGGGTATTGATCTTCAAGATAAGCCTATCTCTGCTGCGGCTACACGTGAATGGGAACTGGATTATGCTGATATCGTATTCGGCGCTTACGAAAGTAAAAGTCATAATGAGCGTGTACAAGCACTTGGTTACATGTACAACCAAAAGCTGGAACTTAACTCAGGTTGGCTGGAAAACGATATACGTAACCAAGCAGAACTGAATGGAATTGACTACGAAGATTTCTTTCTCCACTTTTCTGAAGACACTATCCTAGCTGAAGTCGACTCAAGCCATGGTGAAAATACATTACTCAATCGAAAACCGATGATCGTTGGCTATACCGCCAGCGCTGACCACGCCGGCTTTTGGCTATATCAAACACCGCCATGGGATGCTGACGTATTTGGTCAGGCGAATAATGATGGTGCGCTCTATGTTTATCACTCAGAGAAGTTCGACCGCTTAACCTTTACGTTTTCTCAGTTTGCTCAAGGCGGCAGCTTCACGATTGAATACCCTTCTGCTATCGACTCGTTTGGTCGGGTAACAGAATGGAAACGCTTCGCGATTAAAAAAGACAAAACTGAGAACATGACTAAAAACCAAACAGTAAACTGGTCTGTTCCTTCGGATTGGGTTCGCGCTACAACGCATGATGGTAGCGGAAAAACTTATGGTGGCGGTCAGTACTTTGGCTCCACCTTTTTACGCGACGGCGGCCGCCTTTACTTTGCGAAAATTACTTGGCATGACGGCAACATAGAAAACCGCCCACGTCTCGAAAACATTCAACTCAAAAATAGCTTCCCTGCCGTCAATATCTCAGGAGCACCAACGGAGACACCTGAAGGTCAAACCATTCAACGCTGGCGTAAAATTCGTGGCTTCGACAAATCTGCAGATCGAAACCAAGACAATTATCTTTCTTGGAATGAATACAAAAACCGTTCAAATAAGAATGCAACCGCACGATTTCGTTGGGAGTCACGGGTTATTCCATTTGGTCGTATGTGGAATCAAACCTCTTCTTGGGCATTGACCAATCTCGGCAATCCCGTTTTTACCAATACAATGCGCCACTATTACCAAGCTGAATGGGCGAAACAAGGTTTAAATGGTGCGTACAACGACGACACGAATAAGTTACTCGGTGCAAATCAGTTCTACATATATTCCGGAGGCACAGTGGGTGAGCTTGGTTTGGTGGCGGGTAGCCAAGCTGCTGACGATGCGTACAAAGCGCAATTCTCGGCGTTCTTGAATAAACTGGCAACGCAGGATGAAGATGCGTTAATTGGCCTCAACATAGGTACGGCAAACTTATTCGGTCGTAATGGGCAAAACCACTTGGTTGACGCTGGCTCCTTGTACTTGCGCGAGCACTACCTTTTCCCTTCTACCGGCTTTAGTGGCTATGCTGGGTTAGCTAAGTTTTGGGATAACTCTGCACTCGCCAAAGCTGGCCAGAAAGTGATTTATCAAGCGACAACGCGTTATGGTCGCGTTCAATACTTTGGGAACACAGAAGACAATTGGAAACAGGACCAATACTCTGCACTAGCAGTGTTCTACTTAAACTATCACCCTGAGCGCAGTTACTTTAATCAGTGGAACAATGGCTACTTATATGGAAGTAATAACACAACAAGTGACAACTTCTGGAAGGCAGGCGTACCAAAGAATATTGCTTATCAACCTAGCACCTTGCTTGCCGTTGATTTGGGAGAGCCTGCCAATCAAATACCAGAGGGGTATCAGGCGACTCCGGTAATGATGTCCACCAGCACGCCCTATCCTGCCGATTACACGGTGATTGGAGATGCTTCTATGAGCAAAGTGGCTCATCCTGACTTGCCCAATGGCGCTATCGATTTGTTACCAACCCATACGTACTTTGCGTATCACTCAGACGATACGGTGGTGGTGCATGGTCCTACGGAGATGGTGTTAGCCCGCGAATTCACTAAAGGCCGAGTGCTGTATCGGACTGATTTTTTTGGCAAAAATATCGATTATTTCTCCTCACCGAGGATAACTATCGCACTTCCAGAGCCTATGCGACCTGTAGATCAAGACGGTAACATCGGCGACTATGTTTCTCATATTGAGATTGGCGGCTACGAAGGAGTGTTCTTGCTGTATTAACTCCCTTTCAACCACTCTGACTAAACGCTTCATAAATCGCCGTTTTTATGCTTAACGTCACTGAAAAAAACTTGTTCACTGAATCTTTATAAACCGATGTATATACTGAAGTAAATGACAACGACAAGGAAATTCAGTCACATGAAGACGACACCTTCAATGCTCTCTGTTCTGCTGCTATCAGCATTATCTACTCATGCAAATGCGGACGAATGCGGAAAAATAACCATCGCAGACATGAATTGGAATTCGGCCAGCTTAATGGCGCACATCGACCAATTTGTCTTAAATGAAGGCTACCTGTGCGATGCGGAATTGATCCCTGGTGATAGCGTTCCTACAGGCACCTCTATGATTGAAAAGGGACAGCCTGACGTTGCGCCAGAGTTATGGACAAACGGTATTAAAGAAGCACTTGATAAAGGGATTGCGGATAAACGCTTGCGCATCGCTAGTGAATCGCTTGTCAATGGTGGTGAAGAAGGGTTTTGGGTTCCCGCCTATCTGGTAAAACAGTATCCAGAACTCGCGACGATAGAAGGCGTCATCAAGCACGCCAAACTATTTGAACACCCAGAAGATGATGACAAGTTCGCGTTCTATAGCTGCCCTGCTGGTTGGACATGCCAAATCACCTCCGGTCACTTGTTTAATGCATTAGGGTTAAGTGAGCACGGCTTTGAGATGGTTGACCCAGGATCTGGCGCAGCATTAGCTGGCACCATCGCCAAAGCCTATGATCGCAAAATGCCTTGGTTTGGTTACTACTGGTCACCGACCCCCGTATTGGGCAAGTATGATATGGTCAAAGTGGATTTTGGTAGCGGAACAGATTTAGAAGAGTATCGCAACTGTACCACTCAGCCTGATTGCGCTTCACCAAAAGTAACAATGTACCCACCTTCTCCAGTTCGCACAGTAACAACTGAGGCGTTTGCGAGCAAAGAACCCCAAGCATTCGCGTACTTGCAGAAACGCGGATTTACCAACGAGCAAATGAGTGAAATGCTGGCCTGGATGGAAGATAACTACGCGGACGGTGAAGAAGCGATGTTTTACTTCTTTAATACCTACCCTGACTTGTGGAAAGGCTGGGTATCTGAAGACGTCGCGGTGAGAATCGAAAAAGCGCTTTGATGATTAATACTTAAAGTGCCACAAATCATTTAACCTCCCATACCGTTTGAATAAACGGCATGGGAGACTCGTCAACGACTCGTTAATACATAGTGTGACCATTCAATGTTTCTTTAGGAATCTCTTGCAGAGCGTCCCAATGTTCAACAATCTTCCCATTATGATCAAAACGAAAGAAATCCATCGTCACGTATTCAATATCATTAGGCCATGTTTGGTGAGTGTGTAGTGCCACCAAGTTCCCTTCAGCAATGGCTCGCACAAACGTAATGTCTTTATTGGGATACTCATTTTGCATCCGCTCAAAATACTCGATAAAAGCCTCGGGGCCATTTCCAACTAATGGATTGTGCTGGATGTACTCATCGCCAACATAGTCTTCAACCGCTTTTCTTGGATTACCTCGATAGGAGGTTTCGTAAAACGCAATGGCATTTCTTTTATTCTCTTGCAGATCCATTTTTCTTACCTGTGTTGCTCCATCTTGCGGATAACGGTAATCATAGTCTTTGAACTTCAGAAGTGACCAAACTTCGCGCACAAAAAAGGCCGCTAAAGAGCAGCCTTCATCACTTCTACTTGGAATCATCGCCTTTCATCGCTTAAACCACACCACCAGCACCGAGCATAGAACGCTCACTGCTCTCCACCAGCAACGCGGTTGCGGTTTGTTTCAGTGTTTCCCATTCTTGGTCTTCGACAAAAATACCATTTTGCCAAGAGGCTTGTTGCGTGTTGCTTAACTCATCGCCTTCAATGTGAATGGTGTATCCCTGTGCGCTTTTCTCGATATCGAAATCGTTCACAGAGAGTTCGATAACCATACTATGCAAATCCGTATCATGCCCATCAAACTGATCCGAGAAAAAGACTTCTGGCGCGATTCGTCCACGGTTTAACACATAAAGCGTTCGCTTGGGACTAGAGCCATTGACCCATTGTGCACGGCACGCAATGCCTTTTGCAGAGAGCTTCAACAACTCACTAAAACCTAGCCAACGGTTATGGCACTGCTTCAACGTGATAGTAATCGACTTACTGTTAATCATTTTCTCAAGTGCGAAATCCAACACGGCGGGTAAGTGGCACGCCACACTGCCATTGTGCAAATCCATCTCGATACTCGCTGACGTGCTGTTGGTCACCGATACGGCGCAGTCTGAATCTAACCCAAGAAACAGACTGGCGTTATTAAAATGGCGAACTCCATGTAAGCCAACCATTTGCAAGTCCGCCACCATGTTCGCAATGACATCCGCCTCACCACAGTGACGGCGCATGCCAAGAAATGCCTTATTAACCGCGGCCACCAATTCGTTGTGAGAGACGATCATAATGCAAATCCTCCACTGATTTTTTGATTATCACTTTGCGCAATTTCGTCACGTGGCGGCATGCTAGGGAAAATCCATGTGTCTGCCAGTTTAGGGTCGTGAATTTCATCTAACAACGGCGCACCTTGGAAGAAAGTTACTCGAACCCAACGATCCGAGCGCGGATCAAACTTAGTCGCGCCAAAGATCGCCAATTTACAACGCAGTAAGTGCATTGGTAACGCATCTTTACGCAGCACATTCATTTGAATATCCCCCATCGCACGGTTGCCTAGCGTCCATACGCGACGTGTGATCGAACGATAAGCCAGTTTTTGCAATAGAAACTCTGCTACGGACATTTCTACATCACAGTCAAGCAAGGCCTGGTACAAGCGATTCACTTGTCTGCCGATATCAAGCGGCAGTTCTTTTTCTTCTCCAGCCTCTTCCCCGCGAACACCAAGCCTTGGCTCTTCTTTATCTTGTGAGCGATACCAGAACCAGTAGTTGTTCTCGGCTAGTGAGTAATCCGCATCAATCGCCCAGCGGTACTTGCTTTGCAACACTTCCAGTAAATCTTGGATCTTTTTCCCGCCCGGAATAGATAACGTTTCATCCGTATTCATTTGGCTAGCAAATTCATCCACTAAAGATGGGTAGAGTTCGATCAAGCAAGAGGTGAGGATTTCTTGGGCTTCCACACTCATTGTTTTCTTATGCTCGACCAAACTCGCCCAATTCGGATGTGATGCCATTAACGTTGTTAGCTCTGATAGCAGTTGTTTGATGTCTGATATCGCTCGATGATTGAGCCTGTCTTGATGTTCATTGATGGTGATGACTTGCTCTAAATGACGCTGTGCTTTTTGTAGTAATCCTTGCAAAGGAGCATGGAATGAAGCTTCACATGGCATCGCAAAGACTCGCGCTACCGCACGTTCGCGAGAGGTCATCCATTGGTCAACGATGCACGGGTGATTAATCAAGTATGGAGCCATGCCTAAGCCAGTCGCATTGCCGACACCAAGGTAGCGCTGCAAGCCACGATGCAAAGCCACCGCGTTGTCGCCACCTTGTTGAAGTGCCAGATAGTGCACCCAATCCAGGCTGAATTCACGCAACATATATACGGCACACATTTGCGCACTAAAAGACTGGCTGAAATCTGAGTTGTTCTCTAACAGTTTGAAATCGGCGATACCAAACTTTCCGTTACCATAAACAGCTGTGGTACGCAGGATATAACCCACTTCAGCTAACTCTTTCGGCTCAGGCTGCTCGCCTTGAGAAAGCGCGCTAACAATGTGCTCAAACACGCGCACACTTTTGTTTGCGCGAGCAAGAACAAGTACGTTGTTTGGATTACGTCCCGCTTCTTGCAGCGGTACATTTTCTCGCAATCTTTCCAACAAAGTAACATCAACATCGCCTTGAACCAGTGCAAATGTGACGTCCCACTTTTCAGCAATTACGCGATCATTACGCTCGTCGTCGGCAATTTCATCACAGAATACCACCAAATGATAAACGTGCTCTGGCGTGGTCAATTTGTAAATCACATGACCATAACCACGAGGACAAAGCTGCCACTCATGCTTGGTTACTTGCCAGTTTTGGCTTGCCATATTACGAATCAGACTGCGTACAAAGCTAATTCGGTTTTGGTGCATTGCGCCAAGCCTTTCGGCTGCCATGACAATCGCTGCATCGCGCATAGTTGCTTCCGTATAAGTAGAACGATGTGCATCCATTTTGCTCACCACCTATTTGTTATTGTAAGAATACTAGGGTTTGTGCGGATGCAGGAGGAAAACACCCGCACAAGCTCCACGTTGTTTGAATTAGATAATTGTTATAGCCCTTGCTCTTTCGCCATTTTGATTGCAATTTGTGGCGCATTCCAAAGTGACGGTAACAGAATCAACGAAACCGGAACCGCGGTAATAACAATGAAAGATTGCAGAGCAGAGATGCCGCCAGAGCCAAGGGAAATTAGGATCAATGCCGTCACACCCATCATTACTCCCCAGAAGGTACGGATGATCGCATTCGGCTCCGTTTCACCACTGATCACGACACTGATTGTGTAGGTCATTGAGTCGCCCGTCGTGACGATGAAGATCGTGGTTAAAATCAGAAATAGAATTGAAGTCAGCATTGGCATTGGTAGTTGCTGAGTCACTGCAAGCAAAGCACCTGGCAAGTTAAAGCCCTCAAACGCCGCACTCACGCTACCCGGTTCAGCAATTTCAAACGCAAGGCCTGAGCCGCCCACAATCGTGAACCAAAAACAGGTGGTTAACGGAGCCACAATACTGATGGTGGAAATAACTTGGCGAATAGTTCGACCACGGGAAATACGCGCAATAAAGATTGCCATCATCGGACCATAACCCAGGAACCAGCCCCAGAAAAATACTGTCCACCAGCTTAGCCAACCTTCATCACCACGGTAGGTCGCCATTGGGATAAAGTTATCCAGCATGCTCCCTACACCTTGAATGTATCCATTAAAGATAAAATTCGTAGGGCCAAAAAACAGGATGTAAACCATCAATGCCATTGCCAGAATCACGTTGTAACGACTAAGCAGTTGCATGCCTCGGCTTAATCCACTGAGTGCTGACAAGGTGTAAAGCGCAATCGCAAACAAGATGATGATAAGCTGAGTGGTAAAGCCATCAGGAATATCAAACAGCGCATTTAACGCGTAGCTAACCTGCAAGCCTAAAAACCCAATTGGTCCGATGGTGCCCGCGGCTACCGCGATAATGCAGCACGCGTCAATCAATGCACCGAGTTGGCCTTTAAGTGCTCGTTCGCCCAAGACTGGGTAAAGCAAAATACGGGGTTTTAGTGGTAAACCTTTGTCGTAATGTAGGTGCATCACCACGATGGAAGTTAAGCTACCTACAATCGCCCAAGCCAGAAAGCCCCAGTGCATAAAGGATTGCGACAACGCATTCACCGCACCTTGCTGCGGGTTATCTTGCGCGCCGTACAAAGGGGGTGGGCTAACGTAATGCGCGATAGGCTCAGCCGCGGCCCAGAAAACACCACCACCAGCCAATAAGGTACAGAAAATAATCGCCATCCAGCGGAAAGAATCCATTTCTGGTTTTGCAATCCCGCCCAACATCACCTTGCCTGTTCGCCCTGCAGCCAAGCCAAGACCAATAAGAAAAGTGAGAAGCAGCAGTAACTGCCAGTATGGACCAAATACCTGAACTGCCCAGCCAAAGCCAGCGTTAACGATCGTAGATAACAGCTCGCCGTCATAAAGTGCAATAGCAACGAACAACGCGATGAAACCACCGCTATACCAAAAGGCCGGGTTACTCAGTCCTAATTTGTCCGTCGTGTTTTCTGTTGTTGATGTGTTGTGTTTTGCTTTCGACTTGCCCGATGACACGCTCATCGTGGAAGCTTTCATGCTATTGGTTAAATCAGACATACTCTGGCTCCAGAGGTTCTTTGCAGCAGCCAAAGACTGGCTACAAATGTGAGTTTTACGCCTGCCGTATTGTTATTATGTGGGCAGGCGGTTCCTACTTTGGGGAATGCTATGAAATAGGCTCTAATCCTTCTTTAAGGAAGTTGAACCAGTTTTCACCCAATATTTTTCCAGCCTCAGATTCACTGAATCCGTGACCCATTAATCCGTTGTAGATGTTCTCCATCCCTGCGCTGCCGCAGAACCATGGCAGCGCATCTGGCCATCCCGAGTTACTTGCAGAACCTTCGCCGTAATCCATCGCTTTTGACCAACGCCCGTTGCGCATCCACTCCAACACTTGTTGCGGCTGATTTAGGCACAAATCGCTACCGATACCTAAATGGTCAACGCCAAACATGTCTGCGGTTTTCGCAACCATCTGGCAGAAATCATCCAGCGTGCACTGGCTGCCATTTGGCAAATGGAATGGATATAAACTGAATCCAATCAAACCACCGCGCTCCGTCAGTGCTTTGATCACGGTGTTGGACTTGTTGCGCAGTGCGTCATGCGCAAATGTCGGGTTAGCATGGCTGATACAAATTGGACGCGAAGAGAGCTCGATAGCTTCCAACGTCGAACGCTCCGCGCTGTGGGACATATCAATGATCATCCCGACTCGGTTCATCTCTTCAATCGCTTGTTTACCAAAGCGAGTTACGCCGGAATCGTTTTGTTCGTAACAACCTGTCGCCAGTAAGCTTTGGTTGTTGTAGGTCAGTTGCATGATCAGCAGACCTTGGCGGCGCATCACTTCAATCAGGCCAATTTCATCATCGATAGGTGAGCAATTTTGCGCGCCGAAGAAGATGCCGACTTTACCTTCTGCTTTGGCTTTTTCTACATCTGCCATTGAATAAATAGGCATGATGAGGTCCGCATTTTGCTCGAAGCGCAAGTTCCATTCAGCAAAACGCGTTAAGGTTTCGCGCGCAGTTTCGTGGTAGACGATGGTGGCATGAACGGCGGTAATGCCACTCGCCTTAAGCGTTTGGAAATACTCTCGATCCCAATTGCAGTACTGCAATCCGTCAATCACAATCCGTTGTTGGTACATAACCACTCCTTAAACAATTTCTTAGCCTTTTCGTGCGGGCAACTGACACCATCAGTTACCCTGTCGATCTTAGTAAGGACGCTGATAAGCGGTTTTCACTACGGTGTAGAACTCTTTGGCGTACTGACCTTGCTCACGAGGACCAAAGCTAGATTCTTTACGGCCACCAAATGGAACGTGATAATCTGTACCCGCAGTTGGCAAGTTAACCATGACGCAGCCCGTTTGGACTTGCTGTTTGAAGATCGCGCTATTACGCAAGCTTTGCGTGATAATGCCGCCTGTCAGGCCAAAGCGCGTATCGTTCGCGACTGCAATTGCCTCATCCAGATCAGAAACGCGAATCACGCTCGCCATTGGCGCAAAGACTTCTTCTTGGTTCACTTCCCAGCCATTCTGTGTATTTAAAAACAGAGTTGGTGACATGTAGTAACCGTCATGCTCTAGGCTCAGACGCTCACCACCGAAAGCCAGCTCCGCGCCTGCTTGGCGTGCGTTTTCGATCCACTCAAAGTTCGCATTCAGCTGGTTACCATCAACCACAGGGCCCATGAACACGCCCTCTTCCAGTGCGTGACCCACTTTAAGTTCGCTCATGCGTTGGATTAGCGCTTCAACATACGCGTCGTGAATTCCGTCCATAACCACAAGACGAGAAGACGCGGTGCACTTTTGACCTGCACCCGAGAATGAGCCTGCGATTGTCGCTTCAACGGCAATTTGAATGTCTGCATCATCTGCCACTACGAGCGCATTTTTGCTACCCATCTCTAGCTGACAACGCACAAAATTTGGTGCCGTTGCCGCTGCAACTTTACGGCCTGTGTCCACAGAACCAGTGAAGCTCACGCCGTTCACATCCTTCGAATTGATAAGGGTATTACCGACTTGCGAACCGCTACCCAAAACGAGGTTAAACGTGCCGGCAGGTAAACCTTGGCGATGGATAATCTCTGTCAGCGCAACGGCACTTGCTGGGGTTAGGTTGGCAGGCTTCCAGACGACGCTGTTGCCAAACGCAAGTGCTGGCGCGATTTTCCAAGCCGCTGTTGCTGTTGGAAAGTTCCAAGGAGAGATAATGGCGATAACGCCGACGGCTTCACGAGTAACTTCAACGGAGACACCTGGACGGACGGAAGCAGCGTTATCGCCAATTTGACGCAGAACCTCAGCAGCAAAGTATTGGAAGAATTGGCCAGCACGGTATATCTCACCTCGACCTTCAGCAAATGGCTTACCTTCTTCACGCGAAAGTAAGGTGCCCAATTCGTCACATCGTGCAATGAGCTCATCACCAATCGCTTGTAGCACTGCTTGCTTGCGCTCGATTGGTGTTTTTTCCCACTCTGGCTGCGCTGATTTAGCCGCTTGAATCGCTTGCTCTACTTGCGACACACTCGCTTGTGCGAAATCGCCAATGTTTTCGCTGATATCAGAAGGGTTAATATTGGCGATGGTGTCCATGCCCGATTGCCACTCACCCGCTATATAGAGGGATTTTTCTGCTTGAACATTGTTAATAAAAGTCATGGTTCTTTCCTTGTTCTTCCGATTTGTGATGGCAAGCCACCCACTCACTGATCTCTAATTGTTCTTATTGGATTTATTCTGGTTGGCTTGCCGACGCGTAGACGACAAACTCCACCAACATCTCTTCTCGCGCTAACCCTGCAACCACCATGGCGGCGCGATTTGGGTACGGTGCTTCAAAATATTCCGCGTACACTTGGTTAACGGTCTTTAAGTATTCTCTGTCAGTCACATAAATCAGGACCTGCAACACCGAGTCCAAAGACTCCCCTGCACACTCCAGGGTGTGAATGAGATTGTTAAAGGTTTGACGTGTTTGTGCTTCGATACCGCCTTCCACAACCGCGCCTGTGTCATCAATAGGAATTTGAGCCGTATACAGGGTTCCGTTGTTGACTATCGCCCATTCAAGCGGCGCTTTAGAAGCAAATAGACTGGTTTTAACTGGGTGTTTTTTAGTAGGAGTATTCACGTGCCTTTCAACCTTTGTAACAGCTTTGTTTCAATATGGTTAAATGATGCACATTGACAGGCGATAAATCTAACGGTAAATTTTTGACATTTGATAAATTAAACTTATCACCCTGTTTAAAATAACGTAAATAAAGGGATTAGGAGGCATTAGGGATGAGTATTAAGCTTCAACAATTAATGCATTTTGTGATGGTAGTCGAGGAAGGAGGCTTTCGAGCCGCTTCACATCGTGCAAATCGTTCTCAGGCGGCACTGTCAACATCGATAAAAGAGCTTGAAAAAATTCTAGGGCAAACGCTGTTTGAACCCGGAAACAAAACCAAATTGACCCCGTTTGGTGAAATTTGTCTTCCCAAAGTGGTTCAGTTTCTCAATATCTACAGTGCACTAGACAACGATCTCAAAGCAGCCGCTGCCGGACAGCAAGGGAGAGTGCGAATTGCGAGCGTTCCTTCTGTTGCAGCGAAGCTCATTCCTAGCGTGTTGGGCGCCTTTTGCGAACAGTATCCAAATGTAGAAGTAAGCTTGATAGACGATAATGCCGCTGGCGTCGAGGCTCGCCTACTCTCCGGTGAGGTCGACTTAGCGCTCGGTAACCCCTCTCACCTCGATGAGGGCGGCATTGACTTTACGCCGCTGTTAGCCGATCCAATAGGCGTGGTGTGTTTAAAGGACAACCCTATTGCGAGTCATCCAGAAGGAATCGAGTGGCAAACTTTGTTGGAACAACCCTTTATCCGTAACGGCACTTGTACACTTCTCGATCCAACCCCAGCAAGAGCTCTGAGTCAGCAAGCGCTCTATTCGGTCGAAAATATTACTTCGCTGTTTTCTGTCTTAGAACTTGGGATTGGTGTCACGACACTACCGAAGCTTGCTTTCCCAACCAATGAAACACGCTTGGTTTGGATTCCGCTTATCGATCCACCACTTGAAAGGCAAATTGGTATATTTACGTTAACCGATCGCACGATCTCGCCTCAAGCTAAAGCATTTCACGATCTTTGTGTGCATTATTTAAACTATCAAAAAGAAGATAAATAATGGTTCGATTAACATGCGGATAATTAAAAGCCTCCATATTCAGAGTGGAGGCTAATTTGTATTTGTGTATTCGCTTCGTTCTATTTTTTGCGACGATTTCGGTTCTTATACACCACGCAAAAGTTACCACGCTTGGTACGACACTTTGAGCAACGTTCACAATCTACTGGTGCGCGATTGCCTTCTTTCCAACGTTTGATCAACTGTGGCTCAGCCAATAAAGGGCGTGACACAGCAAAAAATTGGATACCTGTGTTTTCTGCAATTTTCTCAATCGCATCAATGTCGCTCAGCCCGCCGACAGTAATCACCGGTATGCTAACGTCCTGACTGATCACGTGACCATATTCGTGAAAGTAACCTTCTTCTTGTAGTGTGTAACCATCGAACGTTTGACCAACAAGTTCGTTTGCTTTGCCGTGAATATTGCCAGATACGATGATCGCATCAACGCCTACTTCTTCAAGTTTCTTACTGACGACGCGAGTTTCATCGAACGTTAAACCGCCGTCAAAGAACTCTGTTGCCGTCAGTTTAACGAGGATGGGAAATTCGCTTCCAACCAGCTTTCTGGTTTCAGAATAAATTTCTAAAAGAAAGCGCATGCGATTTTCTAAGTCACCGCCATATTCGTCTTCTCGACGATTATAGTACGGGCTTAAAAACTGGTTAATTAAATAAGTGTGCGCCGCATGAATCTCTACGCCGTCAAAACCAGCGTCTTGAGCACGTTTACTCGCCAATGCGAATGCCTTTACGATGTAGTCTATTTCGTCCTTTGTCATCGCTTTGCCTTGCGTATTTGTACCACGCTCAGGCACGTCACTCGGAGCGAAGATGACACGCTCACCGACGTTATGGGTGGTTTTGGTGCCACCGTAAGCAATTTGCATCACGATTTTAGAATCTTGTTGATGTACTAGCTCTGTTAGCTTTTTGTATTCTTCAATAAAAGAGTCGTTGTAGATCCCCATCATACCTGCGTTGGGTTTCTCTTCTTCAACGATATTGGCATAACCCGTAACAATAAGCCCAACTTCCCCTTTCGCAAGCGTTTCGTAAATATCGTAAAGCTTTGCCGTCATATGACCATCTTCGGTCGCCATGTTCTCCCACGTTGCGCTTCTCACAAAACGGTTCTTTAGGGTCATGTTGCCAATGCGGGCTTCGGAAAACAAAATGCTCAAAACCAGTCCTCTTAAAGTTGTCTTTATGTTTTATCTGTTCGCAAGTAAACAAGAACGAAAAAGGAACAGCGATACACGATGTATGGCTGTTCCTTCTCTGAATCCTTGAGACCTGCAAACTACAGGCGCACCTTAATGCCTCGGAGACGACAAAACTTTAATCTGGGTTAAGGTTTAGTGAGTTTTTAGATTATGTAAATGGATGATTCTTAATCGTGTTCATTTCACTGGAGTTAAGATGCTTCGTCACCCACTTTCAGTCGTAAAGCTTTTGTATTTCGCTAGCTGGTGATTCAACTCAAACATTCACATTGTTAGTTTGTATGCTGCTATCGGAACTAGCACTACCCCAAATGTTTACATTACAAACTATCGATATTGAATTCTCATATGGCAAATAGAGTTATTGCGCTGTTTATACTTTTTGGCTTAATCGTCGCTATCTCTTGGCATTATTACGCGTCAGCGGAAACACGCGACCCACTATGTTTTACACACTGGTTGTTTTTGCTTTTAGATATGAATACGTGATAGTGAAGCTAGAGGAGGAACAGGAAAAACAGGGAAAACAAAGGACAATAGAAAGTTAAATGACCTTACTTCTAGGTAAGGTCATTCATGCATTCAGCAGCAAAAGATATTGGCGCTTAGCAAACGCTTAGGTTTGGTTGTTACAGAGCTAGAGGAATCAACTCGACACCAAGCACACCACTGATCCCCATCACCACTAGCAGTGAGACTTTAAACACCGACTTTGACCAAGCGATGTAGTTGTTGTCATCAATGCTGCGAAAGGTCACTTTCGTCCACATAAAGCAAACAACCGCTGCAACCGCTAAGTATTCATACCCGGCTTCACCTAGTAAAAATAACCCCAATGATGCTGCTCCAAACGCCACGACATACGCTTTCATGTGTCGATGCGCTTTATGAATGCCTTCTTTAACTGGCAATACGGGAATCCCGGCTTCTCGGTAGTCTTGCATGCGGAACATGGCAATGGCATACGAGTGCGGCATTTGCCAGAGACAGAACATGGTAAAGAGTAAAATCGCTTCCAAGCTAATGAAGTTTGTTACCGCCAAGTAACCCACCAATGGCGGAACTGCGCCTGAGATACTTCCCACTAAGGTTCCATACACCGAGTTACGTTTGTACCACATCGTGTAAAAGAACACGTAATACACGTAGCCAAGCAACACGACGACAGCGGATAGTGGGTTCACTCGGATAAATAACAGTGCGGTTCCTACCAGCAATAATGCAAGTGCATAAACAAACGCAATATCGATATTGATGTTGCCTTTCACTGTTTCACGATTTCGTGTACGTGCCATCTTTTGGTCGATATCACGATCGAAAATATTATTCACCACACAACCTGAAGCGATGACTAACCCAACACCAACTAACGTCGTAACGAACAACATTAGACTGGCTGGTTCTGTTTTTGCGGCGAGGAAGAACCCCGCCGCAACAGAAATCAGGTTGCCGAAAATAATGCCCGGTTTAGTGATAGACAAATAACTTTTCAGCATACCTTGGCCTACAACTTCATGTTGACGTTCATGTTGTAGATGATCCATACCGAGCCAGCGATAAGGATAAGTACAACAATGGCGGTAAACATCAGTGATACAAGGTTCCAACGTCCGTCGGATGTTTTTGTTTCCATGTGCAAGAAGTATTTAAAGTGAACAAATATCTGCACTAATGCACATCCAAATAGAATCGCATAGGTCGTTGTATCTGGTAATGATTTCGTCCAAACAAAGTAGAACGGAATTACCGTCAGAATCAGTGAGGCAATAAAGCCTTTCACGTAATCTGACGAACTGGTTTCTACATGTTGATCCATTACATTACCCCCAGTAAGTAAACGATGGTAAAGACACAAATCCAAACGATATCTAGAAAGTGCCAGAATAGGCTTAAGCAGTTAAAGCGCATTGCCATATTGTCGTTCAGACCTTTCGTCGACAGTTGATGATACGTTACCGCTAACCAAATCAGACCAAAGGTTACGTGCAGGCCGTGCGTACCAACCAACGTAAAGAATGCCGATAGGAATGCACTTGTTTGTGGCCCATAGCCTTCTTCAATCAGGTGATGGAACTCATAGACCTCCATACAGATAAAGCCAAGACCAAGCGCGAACGTGACTAACATCCAACGTTTGAGACCAGCAACGTTGTTGCGCTTCATCGCGATAATGCCAAAACCAAATGTGATACTGCTAAACAGCAGTAGCATGGTTTCGACAAACACAAATGGGAGTTCGAAAATGTCTTTACCTGTTGGGCCCGCAATTGAATTGCTCGACAACACAGCGTATGTCGCGAACAAGGTCGCAAACAGTACGCAGTCACTCATCAGGTAAACCCAAAAACCAAATAGCTTGTTGCCATTCGTGTCATGGTGGTGATCATGGTCGTGATGTGCTGCGATATTAGTTTGCATACGTCACCTCCAGATCATCTTTACTTTCGCTGTCTTTCACTGAGTTTTTCTTCGCTTCTTCAAGCTGAGCTCGACGTTCGGCCTCAATTGCTTTGATCTCTTCAACTTCCACGTAGTAATCCACGTCATCGTTGTAGCTGTGCTGAATACACGTCACGATAATACCGACCAAACTTGCCGCCGCTAGCCACCAGATGTACCAAATCATGCCGAAGCCAAATAGGAGCGACCAAGCCGACACGTAGATGCCTGTTGCCGTGTTTTTTGGCATATGAATACGTTCGTATTCCACTTCTTTAGTTGGATCGAACTCGCCACTTTGTTTCTGGTACCAGAAGGCATCCAGCACATCACCTTTTGGTAGGTGCGCAAAGTTGTAGAACGGCGGTGGAGACGATGTTGCCCACTCAAGAGTACGTCCACCCCACGGGTCACCAGTTAGATCACGGTTTTGCTCGCGGTCACGGATACTCACGTAAATTTGGATGAACTGAGACAATACGCCCAGCGCAATCACAACCGTACCTGCTGCGGCAATCGACAACAGTGGGAAGTATTCTGGGTTGATGTCTTGGCTTAAACGACGAGTCATCCCCATGAAGCCCAGCGCGTAAAGCGGTAAGAACGCCATTAAGAAACCAATAATCCAAAGATAGAACGCGCGTTTGCCCCAAGTTTCATTCATGGTGAAACCGGTCGCTTTCGGGAACCAGTAAGTGATCGCAGCGAAACATCCAAACACCACACCACCGATGATAACGTTGTGGAAGTGAGCAATTAGGAATACTGAGTTATGCAGAACGAAATCTGCACCCGGAACAGCCATTAGTACGCCCGTCATACCACCAACAGTAAAGGTGATCAGGAAGCCCACCGTCCACATCATTGGCGTCGTAAAGCGGATGCGGCCTTTGTACATGGTGAATAGCCAGTTGAAGATCTTCACCCCTGTTGGGATAGAAATGATCATCGTGGCAATACCGAAGAAGGCATTTACGTTCGCGCCAGACCCCATCGTAAAGAAGTGGTGTAGCCAAACGACAAAGGCAAGAATCGTGATAACTACGGTAGCCCAAACTAGCGATGTGTAACCGAACAACTTTTTACGTGAGAAGGTTGCGGTGACTTCTGAGAACACACCAAAAATTGGCAAGATCAAGATGTACACTTCTGGGTGACCCCAAGCCCAAATAAGGTTGACGTACATCATTACGTTGCCGCCAAGATCATTGGTAAAGAAGTGCATGCCTAGGTATCTATCCAGCGTTAGCAGAGCGATAGTCACCGTTAGGATTGGGAATGAAATGATGATCAAAATGTTTGCACACAGAGACGCCCAAGTGAAAACTGGCATCTTCATCATTGGCATAGACGGTGTACGCATACGCAAAATGGTCGCGAAGAAGTTCACGCCTGTTAACGTCGTACCAACACCTGATATCTGCAGCGCCCAAATCCAATAGTCGACCCCGACTCCTGGGCTAGCCTCAATACCTGAAAGCGGCGGATACGCCAACCAACCGGTGCGACCAAATTCACCTAAGCCGAGAGACATGTTTGTTAGGATGACACCAACAACAAACAGCCAGAAGCTCAAGTTATTCAGATACGGGAAAGCTACGTCACGCGCACCAATCTGTAATGGCACGATGATGTTCATCAGACCAATAACCAATGGCATCGCTACGAAAAAGATCATGATCACGCCATGGGCAGTAAAAATTTGATCGTAGTGATGCGGTGGCAAGTAACCTGCTTCACCCGCAGAAGAAAGGAGTTGCTGACTACGCATCATGACTGCGTCAGCAAAACCACGAACAAGCATCACCATCGCTACTGCGATGTACATGAAGCCAAGTTTTTTATGGTCTACTGAAGTAAACCATTCATTCCACAAATATTGCCACTTTCCGGCTTTGGTCACCGCGTAAACTACGGCTAAACCAACCAGCGCCACAACCGCTAGGGTGATGACAATAATAGGTTCGTGGAATGGAACTGAATCAAGAGTTAATCTTCCAAACATTACGATTATCCTTGGTTTTCAGGCAAACAGTTCATTGAACCAGGATGCTGAGTCACAACGTCGGTGAACAAGAACGGAGGAACGCTAGAGAACAAAGTGACTGGCTCTGCGATACTTGGCGCTGCCAGTGAGCTGTATTGCTCCCAATCTTCAATACGATCAGGGCTCGCCTTCACTTTCTGCACCCAATTTAGGAACGCAGCACGATCAGACATTGCTGAAGCTGTGAACTTCATTTGCGAAAAGCCTTCGCCGCTGTAGTTCGATGCAAAACCCTTGTAGTCACCTTCGTGGTTCGCTATGAGGTTGAGCTTGGTTACCATGCCTGGCATCGCGTAGATCTGTGTACCTAAGCGAGGGATGAAAAACGCGTTCATGATGTTGTCCGAAGTCAGTTTGAACTGCACTGGCACGTCTTTCGGGAACGCCACATAGTTCACCGTCGCAATGTTTTCTTCTGGATAGATGAACAACCATTTCCAATCGAGTGACACCACTTCGATGGTCATTGGTTTAACATCACTTTCCAAAGGTTTGGATGGCTCTAGTTCATGAGTCGAACGCCATGTGATCGTCGCAAGAATCGCAATGATGATGATTGGAATTGTCCATACCACCACTTCGATTTTGGTCGAGTGTGACCACTCGGGTGCGTACTCTTCTTCAGTGTTAGAGGCGCGGTATCGGTAAGCGAAGTAAATCGTCATTAAAATCACAGGGATTACAACGATCAACATCAGCAAAAGAGCAGTAATAATTAACTCTTTTTCTTGCACACCAATGGCACCTTTGGGGTCAAGTAAAGCTGAATTACATCCTGAGAGCATAAGTATGACGGACGCCAAACTTCCCCTCGACAAGATGCGTTTATATCTTGAGGCTTCCATTAACTTTCTCGATGGTTGTCTGGTTTCAAAGCAGATGCCAATCAAAGTAAATAAGAGCTCACAAATAGCGCAGAGGTAATGTATGAGAACAAGAAAAAACTTCGATAAGTAGTTATTCTACTTACAATTTTTCAACTTCGTCATCAAGCATTTAACCAGCTAGAATGAACCGTTATTTACTACGATACGATTGGTATCAAGCCAAGAACCAGTTGTTATAGTCATTAGAATGTTTATGTGTTGAGCATGAGTAACGTCGGGCTCAGAGCGAAACAAAACGGAATTGAGTGGAGATCAAAACCACACTCTTAGTGTGAGTTTATTGTTACACTTTGAAACACTATGTTACATTTGGCGCATTATGAGGAGTAAAAAGTTAAAGCTCATTAGCCACAACTGGAAACTAACCTTCCATTAATGGAAGTTACACACTTTAAATCGAATATTAACCTCAACACGAATTTCTCGTGCTTCAACAATTAATTATTTAAAAACAAATAGTTGAAACTTAAAATTGATGAGACTGACTATCAACTTCATTTACGCAGATAGCCTTAATGAGAAGCGGAAACTAAAAAAACAAAAGTGTGATCAACATCAAATTAATGATTTCACTTAATATTTGAGTGGTATTTACATCTCTTTATTGGATTGTGAGAAATCATTCTCAAGGTAAATCCAAACATAAGTTGTAAATATATTTGGGTTGCGCAGAATTAGCACTCCACAACATAGAAAATGTTGAAAGGGAAAGAAGCTTGTCATTCCGGTCTGTGGGGCCTAACCCTGGGGCTTTACATACGAATGCCTCCATCCACTTCTAAAACCCTGCCAGTAAAGTAATCACTCTCAATAATGTATTTTACTGCATGCGCGATTTCGCTTGTTTCGCCCATCCTGCCAACTGGGATCATCTTTTCTAATCGCTCTATGGCTTCGGGTTTCATTTGCTCTGCCATCGCGGTGTGTACTACACCTGGTGCAACCGCCGCCGCGCGAATACCGTATCTTGCGAGCTCACGGGCCCATGTTGTCGCCATGGTCGCGACCGCCGCTTTAGATGCAGAATAATTGGTTTGTCCGATATTCCCTGCTCTCGCAACACTAGAAATATTGATGATAACGCCTTGGGAGCCACTCTCAATCATCTTGACGGCAGCTTCACGCCCACACAAAAATGTTCCTGTCACGTTAACGTTCATGACCAAATTGAATTGATCCAAAGACATCTTACTGATCACGCCATCTTTTGCTTTTACAAGTAACCCATCTCTTAACACGCCAGCGTTATTGACTAACCCATTGAGTTGACCAAAATCTTGGATAATCGCTTCAAACGTGGTTTCAACATCGATTTCGTTGGTGACATCCACTTGATATGTCAACGCTTTCGCACTCAGCATTCGACACTGCTCTTGTGTTTCCATTAAGCCACTGGCGTTTACATCCAATAACGCTAAATCAGCGCCAGCTTGAGCAAGGGTAATGGCCATCATTTGCCCAAGCCCCTGCCCTGCTCCTGTAATGGCAATAACACTACTTTTTATGTCCATATTGGTGCACTCCATAGCTCGTAATGTTCTCTATCTCAACCAGTCTAAGTTGGCCGAAATGATGCGCGTTTTAGGTCACCATCTCGGGCTGGTTTGTCACAAAACTCAGTCTAGCCTTTCTTACTCTTGTATAACTCAAATAAGCTTGAGAAATCGAGCTCGCCGTGGCCGCTCGCGTTGTGGAAAGAATATAAGTTGCGCGCTAACGACCCCATCGGAACCGAAGAATGTGTTTGTAACGCCGCATCTAACCCCAAGCCGAGATCTTTTAGCATGAGTTTGCTCATAAAGCCCGGTTGGTAATCGTGACTGGCTGGCGCACTGTCCATCACGCCTGGGCAAGGATTGTAAAGCTCCAATGCCCAATTTCGGCCAGAGCTTTGCAGCATGATGTTTGATAGCACTTTTGGATCGAGTCCATGATCGATACCTAGGTTTAATGCCTCGCACGTACCAGACATTAAAATGCCGAGCATGAGGTTGTTACAGATTTTCGCCATTTGACCATCGCCTGCTTTGCCAGCATGGAAAACATTTTTTCCCATATACTGCAAAATCGCATTGGCTTTAGAAAACGCTTGATCCGAACCACCAACAATAAAGGTTAATGTCGCCGCTTTAGCGCCAGCAACGCCCCCCGAAACGGGTGCGTCGACAAACAACACGCGTTTATTTGCCGCTTCATTGGCGACTAATCGCGCGGAGTCCGGATCAATGGTTGAACAATCAATCATCAAGGTACTTGGCGAGACAAGATTGAGGACACCTACGCCACCGTGTAAGTCACCAAGATACACGGAACGAACGTGAGACCCTGCTGGTAGCATCGTGATGACTGTGCTAGCACCATCTACTACCTCTTCGATAGAGCTCGCCACCACCGCACCAAAAGGTACTAGTTGCTTTGCGGCTTCGCTATCGACATCGAATACTTGCACGTTAAATCCAGACGCGAGTAAGTTTTGCGCCATAGGATGC
This sequence comes from Vibrio sp. 1159, assembly GCF_033340395.1. Taxonomy (NCBI): domain Bacteria; kingdom Pseudomonadati; phylum Pseudomonadota; class Gammaproteobacteria; order Vibrionales; family Vibrionaceae; genus Vibrio; species Vibrio sp. 1159. Next base: position 58,847 of record NZ_JAWOWL010000020.1, read on the forward strand.
CCCATTCTTCCTAAACCGATAAATGCGATGGTACTCATGATCATTCTCCTTATTGACCTAGTGTTTGTTCACCCAAATTAGCAAGCGGATGCTCGTTATCTGACCAAAGAGAGGTAAACAAAGTATCGATAACATCTTCATCGACTTCACTGACACTGTTAAATATCCAGCTCGGCTCGCCATCCCGGTCAATGAGCCGAGAACGGACGCCCTCTTTAAACTCACCTAATAAGGCACTGCGAACCGACAAACTCAACTCTAAACGGAAGCAATCTGCAAGCGGTAAGCTGTGGTACTCTTTCACTTGTCTAAAGCAAATATGCGCGGTGATCGGACTGCCCGATGCGAACGTTTGTTTCGCGTTTTCTATCCACTGACTGTTCCCGTCGATAGCCATGATTCGCTGTGCTATCGTATTAAGATCAAAGCCTTTGCACGCTTCCTCTATCTGATCTAAGTATGGACAAATTTGCGTGGTTGGTTTGCTATCAATAACCTGTTCTTCCATTAATTGTAGTAGCGCAGTTACCAACTCTTTCGCATCTTCTTTCCCCCACTGGAGCCGCTTTAGCTCATCCAGTAAGGTGGGATACTGCTCTTCCAACAGTAACCAATCGGCCAAACCAATAGTGACAGCGTCACTTGAGTTCACCATGGAACCTGTCAATCCGAGGAATAAACCCACTTGCGGATCTATCTGGCTTAAAAACCACGTACCTCCCACATCAGGATACAGTCCAATATTGATTTCTGGCATAGCAAGGCGTGATGTTGTTGTCACAACTTTATGGCTGGTTCCCATAAAAAGCCCCATCCCACCACCCATTACAATACCTTCTCCCCAACCGATAATAGGCTTGTTGTAAGTGTGAATGAGATAGTCACACTCATACTCCAACGAGAAATAGTCCGTACAGAACTCTACGATTTTTTCTTTACTCTCGTTATGCATGACGTGATACATAGCTCGAACATCGCCACCAGCACAGAATGCTTTTTCTCCAGCGCCAGTGAGTACCACACAAGTCACATGCGGATCGTCTTGCCACTTGATAAGCTGATCGTTAAGTTGGACTAACATGTCATACGTCAATGCATTCAATGAAGCGGTGTTGTCTAACGTTGCGATACCAATGCGGTGCACGCCATCTAAGCACTCTATTTCACTGATGGTTACCATCCCTGCCATGTGGCCTCCTATCGGTTTTTCCATTGCGGTGGGCGTTTTTCTAAAAAGGCGCGAACACCCTCAACTTGATCTTCCGTATCAAAAAGATTCAAAAACAACTCTCGCTCTTTCATGAAGCCGTGCTTAAGTGGCGCAGAGCGCATATTTTGAATGAGCGCCTTACATGCGGCGACAGAAGATGGCGACTGGTTCGCAACAGATTCAGCAAGCTCTAGCGCTTTACTTAAAGCTTCGCCTTTGGGAACCAACTCCTCAACTAGGCCTAGTTCTTTTGCTTTGTCAGCGCTGACTTGCTCTCCACATAAAATGATGCGCTTTGCCCAGCCTTCCCCCACTAACGCTGTGAGGTTTTGGGTACCACCAGCACAGGGCAAAAGTCCGACTTTGGCTTCTGGTAAAGCAAGTACCGCTTGCTCTTCAACGACTCGAATGTCACAAGCTAATGCCACTTCTAACCCTCCGCCCATGGCGTAACCATTAATGGCGGCAATGGAAACACCACGGAATTCCGAGAGCGTTTCAAAGGCTTCACCAAAGCATCGCGCCATGTCTAACGCAACCGCTTTGTCACCATCAGAAAATAGCTTGAGGCTCTCTGCTGTCCACGTATTGGCTGGCGGGTTGTTCATCGTCACCACCGCAACGTGATTAGTGATCGTATGTTGAATGGCTTCTTGTGTTAATGGCATATCTGAATCCTTTCTCAATGAGCAAATCCAATACTTCGCTACAGCAAGGCCGATTCCTCAGAGAGCAAACGGCGCGCGATGATCAAGCGCATGATTTCGTTTGTCCCCTCCAGAATTTGATGCACACGCACATCTCTGAAATGACGCTCCATTGGATACTCTTTGATGTAGCCATAGCCGCCATAAAGCTGCAGCGCTTGGTCGCAAACCTGAAAGCCCACATCGGTTGCGAACCGTTTTGCCATTGCGCAATAAGCCGTGGCACCGGGGTCATTTCGGTCGAGTTTACTGGCGGCATAGCGCACTAACTGCCGAGCAGCCACTAGATCTGTCGCCATGTCTGCTAATTTGAATTGTAAGGCTTGAAACTGCGCAAGCGACTTGCCGAACTGCTTACGTTCTTGAATGTACCGTGCCGCCTGATTAAGGGCCTGTTGAGCCGTACCGACGGAACAGGTCGCAATATTTATACGCCCTCCATCAAGCCCTTTCATCGCAAAGACAAAACCTTGCCCTTCTTCGCCCAGTAAATGGCTAGCTGGAATAACGACATTTTCAAAAGTAACCGCTCGTGTTGGTTGGCTGTTCCAACCCATTTTGGGTTCTTTGCGCCCATAGCTGATACCATCTGCGTGAGCAGGAACAACAAATGCAGACACGCCTTTGGCACCCGCTTCTCCGGTTCTCGCCATCACGACCAAAACATCTGTCTCTCCCGCGCCAGAGATAAAGGTTTTGCCGCCGTTGATGACATACTTATCTCCCTTTTTTGTAGCGGAAGTGGTCAGTGCAGCGGCGTCTGATCCTGCGTTGGGTTCGGTTAAGCAATAGGAGCCTAACCACTCCCCCGTAACTAATTTCGGACAGAACTGCGTTTTGGCTTCATCGGTAGCAAAACTGGCTATCATCCAACTCACCATATTGTGGATAGTCATGAAAGCGGTCGTCGACGTACAGCCCATTGAGAGTTGTTCAAAGATAATTGACGCATCCAAACGGCTTAACCCTAAGCCGCCATGTTCTTCTGGTGTGTAGAGACTGAGAAACCCCAGTTCCCCCGCCTCTCTCAATACGTCCTTGGGGAAGATCTGCTTTTCATCCCATTCCGCCGCCATCGGTGCTAAACGCTCATCGGCAAATTGTTGAGCGGTATCGGCAAATGCACGTTGATCTTCATTAAGTTCAAAGTCCATAAAAGCTCCTTTTATTCACTCAGCGCAGTTGGATGGTCAGATTGGGCCCCGTCGGAATATCGTCATCAAACCAACGTGCCGTCACCGTTTTAGTCTCGGTATAAAAACGTACCGCTTGTTTACCATACGCATGTAAATCACCATAGAAACTGCCTCTCCAACCAGTAAAGGAGAAAAATGGTAAAGGAACTGGAATAGGCACATTGATCCCAACCTGACCGACTTGAATGTCATGCTGATATTTTCTCGCAGCAGCGCCATTAGCGGTAAATATAGAAGTTCCGTTGCCGTAAGGGTTGCGATTCACTAACTCAATAGCTTCTTGCAACGTTTCGACTTCCATACAAACTAAGACAGGGCCAAATATCTCTTGCGTGTAAATCGACATGTTCGCTGTTACACCGCTAAACAAGGTTGGGCCAATCCAGTTTCCATCGGGAAAGCCGTCCACTTCACACTGACTACCATCGAGTTCACACACTGCGCCTTGTTGTTTGCCATCTTCGATTAGGTCCAATACGCGTTGCTTGGCTTGCTCACTGATCAGTGGGCCATAAGCAGCCTGTTCATCATCCCAAGGCCCTGGGTGTACTTTCGCCATTGCCTGTTTGAGGTCTGTAATCCATTGTTTTGAATCGCCGACAAATACCGCAACAGAAATTGCCATACAACGCTGCCCCGCCGCCCCAACGGAGGCTCCGATTAGGTTATTCACCACTTGTTCCTTGTTCGCATCAGGCATGATCACCATGTGATTTTTTGCACCTGCAAAAGCTTGAACACGTTTAAAATGTTTAGTCCCTGTGGTGTAGATATAACGGGCAACGGGAACCGAGCCAACAAATGACACCGCTCGAATATCAGGATGAGCCAGAAGAAAGTCGACTTGCTCTTTGCGGCCATGAACGATCTGCAACACTCCTTTCGGCGCACCAGCTTGCTCAAATAGTTCAGCTAAACGAATAGAGGTCAATGGCACTTGTTCGGAGGGTTTGAGCACAAACGTATTGCCCGCAGCGATAGCGATTGGGAACATCCACAACGGAATCATGGCTGGAAAGTTAAACGGCGTAATGCCGCAACACACACCTAGGGGCTGAATCATTGAGTAACTATCAATATCCGTGGCAACGTTTTCGACGGTTTCTCCCATCATATTGCTGGCAATGTTTGCAGCCTGCTCAACCACCTCGATACCACGCCACACATCGCCTTTGGCATCCGCTAAAATCTTACCCGTTTCATGAGAAAGCAGTGTGGCAAGCTCATCATGATGCTCTTTGAGCAAGTGCTGATAACGCAGCATGACTCGGGCACGCTCGGATATTGCCACTTCCTTCCAAGATTGGAATGTCTCTTTCGCATTATCAATGGCGGCTTCCATCTCGTGCTCTGTGGAACATGGAACGTACGCAATGACATCATTAGTGGCGGGATTGGTTACCTCAACCCAATCCGATGTTTGAGATTCACGAAACTCGCCACCAATAAACAAGGGAACCAAACGAGTCATCATTTACTCCTTTCTAATTTCAATTAAAGCGGTATTTCAATGCCTATCGCCGTGGCTTCTCCACCACCGATACAAAGTGACGCAACACCCCGCATCACTTTTTTGGCTTCGAGATCACCATTGGTGCCTAGCGCTTGTAGCTGACGCAAACTGTGAATCAATGTCACCAGAATTCGTGCGCCACTAGCCCCTATCGGATGCCCAAGCGTACAAGCTCCACCTTTAATATTTACTTTGCTCGTATCCAGTCCAAGTTCCGCCACCGCTATTTGTGTCACGACGGCAAAGGCTTCATTGATTTCCCACAGGTCCACTTCATAAATTGACCAATCTAGCTGGAACAGCAGTTGCTCAATTGCGTAGACGGGTGCCAAAGTAAATTCTGCAGGTTTTCTGGCATGTGTAGAGTGCGCCTTGATGATCGCAAGTGGTTTAAGCCCCTGATGACGCGCAGTGTCTTCATCCATAAGCACCAGAGCCGCCGCGCCATCTGAAATGGCACTCGAATTAGCAGCGGTCACCGTACCTTTTTCATCGAATGCAGGTTTGAGTTGAGGAATTTTACCAAGGTCAATCGAGCGAGGGTGCTCATCGTAGTCCAGCACCGCTTGTTCTGACTTGGTATTGAGTGAAACCGGCGAAAGTTCATCGGCAAACAATCCTCGCTCTTGAGCTTCCAACGCACGCTTTGCCGACATCACGGCCCATTCATCCATTTGCTCTCTGGTGAACTTAAGCCTGTCAGCGACTTGCTGAGCATAAACACCCATTAAGTGCCCTTCGTAAGCATCTTGTAGCCCATCGAGAAACATGTGGTCATACGTAGACTGGTGCCCCATGCGCATTCCCTTTCTCGCCTCCCTCAGCAAATACGGCGCATTGGTCATACTTTCCATACCACCAGCAATGGCAGAGCGAATCGTTCCAGCTTTAATGAGATCGTGCGCTAACATGACGCTCTTCATGCCAGAGCCACACACTTTGTTAATGGTGGTGCACCCTACACCCAAAGGAAGATCTGCCCCCATAGATGCTTGCCTCGCAGGAGCTTGTCCACACCCTGCTGGAAGCACACATCCCATGAACACTTCATCCACCGAAGTCACATTCACTTCGTGCATTGCCGCCTTGATCGCCAGTGCGCCTAATTGAGGAGCAGAGTAAGTTTGCAACTTGCCTTGAAAGCGCCCAATTGGCGTTCTTTTCGCGCTGACAATCCAGATGTCTTTTCCCATGATTCGCATTCCCTTAAGGTATATGTGAACACTTGGCAGACTGATGACACCCTACATAGAATTACTCACCAAGCGCCACACCAGCCTTTGTCGCCTTTTTCACTAACAAACTTTCATTCCGCGATTTCTTGACGTTTACGTAAGCATAGCACTAGCCTTTACAATGAGATGAAAAAACACACCAAGCAGGCGTTTATATTTCAAAGTTGATGTTCGACCTTCCCATTAAAGGTTCGATTTCCAGAAACTGGATTTTTATTCGAGGTAAGTATGTTATGGAAAAATACAAGATCAGTGACCTCGCCAAGGAGTTTGATATTACTACTCGCAGTATCCGGTTTTATGAAGACGTGGGTCTGATTGAACCAGAGCGAAAAGGCAATATGCGCGTTTATCAACGCAGGGATAGAATTCGCCTCAAATTGATTTTAAGAGGGAAACGACTCGGTTTTTCGTTGGCAGAAATTCGTGAACTTTTCGAGCTCTACGACATGCAACAAACCGAAGGACAGTTATTGAAAATGCTCAATATCATTGAAGAGAAACAAGCCGTCCTACAGCAACAACTCAACGACATCAGCGTCGTTATGGCAGAGTTGAATGCCGCTAAGGAGCGTTGTATTCAAACACTCAAAAGCAAGCAGACATAAACGCTATACTCAATTAGCAACACCGCTACAGGCTTTTCCACCTTACCTCTGATACCGGGAGACGTTATGAAAAGCACTTATACCCCACTCAATTTCGGACTTGGTGATACCATCGATATGCTCCGAGAACACGTTAATGCCTTTGCTACGGAACATATTGCGCCCATCGCCGCTGAGATAGACCGCGATAACCAGTTCCCGAATCATTTATGGCCTTTGTTGGGAGAAATGGGGTTGCTTGGTGTGACCGTCGATGAAGAGCTTGGTGGTGCAGGCATGGGATACCTCGCTCATGTTGTTGCCATGGAAGAAATCAGCCGTGCCTCTGCGTCTGTCGCTTTAAGCTACGGAGCTCATTCTAACCTGTGCGTCAACCAAATCTTTCGTAACGGCACGCCTTCTCAACGCGAAAAATACCTTCCAAAACTCATTGATGGTACGCACGTTGGCGCCCTAGCGATGAGTGAGCCCAATGCCGGTTCAGACGTGATAAGCATGCAACTGAAAGCGGAGAACAAGGGCGACCATTTTGTACTGAATGGCAACAAAATGTGGATAACAAACGGGCCCGATGCTGACGTAGTGGTGCTTTACGCTAAAACAGATGTCAGCGCAGGTTCACGTGGCATTACCGCATTCATTATTGAACGTAACTTCGCAGGTTTCACTCATGCTCAAAAGCTGGACAAGCTAGGCATGAGAGGCTCGAATACTTGCGAACTTGTATTTAACCATTGCGTAGTGCCAAAAGAGAATATTCTTGGCGAGTTGAATCAAGGCGTCGAGGTGTTAATGAGTGGGCTGGATTACGAGCGCGTCGTCCTCGCTGCCGGACCACTCGGGATAATGCAAGCTTGCATGGACATTGTGGTCCCGTACGTACATGAACGAGAGCAGTTTGGAAAACCCATTGGCGAGTTTCAGTTAGTTCAGGGCAAGATCGCCGATATGTACTCTCGAATGAGTGCAGCAAAAGCGTATGTATATACCGTCGCAGCGGCTTGTGATCGAGGTAACGCTACACGCAAAGACGCCGCTGGCGCGATTTTGTACAGTGCAGAACTCGCCACACAAATGGCACTCGATGCAATCCAGTTGCTCGGTGGGAATGGCTACATCAATGAATACCCTGCTGGTCGTTTGCTACGTGATGCAAAGCTTTATGAAATCGGCGCGGGTACCTCTGAGATTCGCCGCATGTTAATAGGCCGAGAGCTGTTCGAAGAATCTCGCTAACGGAACATACGACAAGGAAGTCATTATGGCCATTATCAAAAGTAAAACTAAGCCAACTGACGAGTTATTTCTTTCCAATAAAGCTGCGATGGAAACGTTGGTCACTCAACTTAATCAACACATCGAGACCATCAAACAGGGCGGCGGTGAAAAAGCCATTCAGCACCAGAGGCAAAAAGGAAAACTCCCCGCCCGAGAACGCATCGCGCGCTTGCTTGATGACAACACTGACTTTCTTGAAATCAGCCAGTTTGCCGCCTGGCAAGTGTATGACGAAGCGATCCCCTGCGCTGGCGTTATCGCCGGCATTGGTATCATAGAGGGGATTCAATGCATGGTCATCGCCAACGATGCTTCGGTAAAAGGCGGAACCTACTACCCACTCACGGTAAAAAAACACCTTAGAGCGCAAGAGATTGCCCAACGTTGCCAACTCCCCTGCGTGTACTTGGTGGACTCCGGTGGCGCAAATCTCCCTCATCAGTCCGACGTCTTCCCCGACAAAGAACACTTTGGTCGCATTTTCTTTAACCAAGCGAGAATGTCGGCGAAAGGCATCCCCCAAGTTGCTGTTGTGATGGGGCTTTGCACTGCTGGAGGCGCGTACGTTCCTGCCATGGCGGATGTGTCCATTATGGTTAAAGAGCAAGGCACCATTTTTTTGGCGGGGCCACCTTTGGTGAAAGCGGCCACTGGCGAAGTCGTGACGGGTGAAGAGCTCGGCGGTGCAGACGTGCATTGTCGAAAATCTGGTGTCGCAGATTATTACGCTGAAAATGATGAACATGCCCTAATGCTTGCGAGAGAAGCCATTGCCAATGCCAATAGAACAAGACCTGTTAAGCCAGAAAACACCGTGCTTCCTCCCCGCTACGACGCAGAAGAAATCTACGGAATCGTGAATGCCAACTTACGACTGTCATTCGACGTTCGAGAAATTATTGCCCGCATCGTCGATGATTCTGATTTCGACGAATTCAAAGCCTTGTATGGCAGAACGCTAGTGTGTGGCTTCGCTCGTATTCAAGGACACTTGATTGGTATTGTGGCAAACAACGGTATCTTGTTTTCTGAATCGGCACAAAAAGGCGCGCACTTTATTGAGCTGTGCGCCAAACGGAAAACACCGCTTCTCTTTCTCCAAAACATTACCGGCTTTATGGTCGGAAAAAAGGTTGAAGAAGAAGGCATCGCAAAACATGGCGCCAAGCTAGTGATGGCCGTCGCTTGTGCTGACGTGCCGAAGTTTACCGTGATCATCGGTGGATCGTACGGCGCTGGTAATTACGGCATGTGCGGCCGAGCGTATGATCCAACCATGATGTGGATGTGGCCGAACGCGCGTATTTCTGTGATGGGCGGAGAACAAGCAGCAGGCGTTTTAACACAAGTTCGAAAAGACGCGAAGGAACGTCAGGGGGAAGCGTGGTCAGAGCAAGAAGAGCACATTTTTAGAGAATCGATCATAGACTTGTATGAAACACAAGGACATCCCTATTTTGCGAGTGCTCGGCTATGGGATGACGGAATTATTGACCCTAAAAAAACGCGTCAGGTGTTGAGTCAAGCGTTAATGGCAGCATTAAACGCCCCCATTCCTGATAGCGAGTTTGGCGTCTTCAGAATGTAAACATCCAAAGATGAATTAAGGAAGTAAGTATGCAGGAAATGCAACCAAGCATTATTCCCAACGCCCAAAGGCAAGATGATGTTCTTTGGCATGTCGATGATAATGGCGTAGCGACCATTACCCTAAACAGAGCAGCCAAACACAATGCTTTTGACGCTTGTACGATCGACTTGCTGATCCACCGCCTAGATTATCTCGCTTTACGAACGGATGTGCGGTGCTTGGTATTAAGAAGTAACGGTAAGCATTTTTCATCCGGGGCCGATTTGAATTGGATGCAGTCGATGGCCGACAGCACGAGGCAAGATAACTTCGTTGATGCCCAAAACTTGGCAAGACTCATGGAAACACTAGATTCGTTCCCTCAACCCACCATCGCAGTTGTTCAAGGTTCCGCTTATGGTGGTGCTTTAGGGTTGATTTGTTGTAGTGATATCGCCATCGCAAGCCAAAGTGCCAACTTTTGCTTAAGTGAAGTTAAGCTTGGTTTAGTTCCAGCGACCATTGCGCCTTACGTCATGCGCGCGATGGGGAATAGACAAGCTAGACGCTATATCTTAAGTGGTGAAGTCATTTCAGCCGAAGATGCCGAACGGTTTGGTATTGTGCACGAAGTGAAAGAAGCCAAACAGCTTGAAAATGCGGTCGATAGCGTAATCAAGACGTTGCTACTTAATAGCCCAGATGCGATGCGTAAAGCGAAAACGCTCTGCCATCAATGTCATCAAAACCCCATCGATCAACAACTGATTCACTATACTAGCAAGCTCATTGCGGACATTAGAGTATCACCCCAAGGTCAAGATGGGCTGCAAGCGTTTCTTGAAAAACGTAGCCCAAGTTGGGTCACCAAGTCACAGGACAAGTAATGCTACCTTCCAAAGTAAAGATTGTCGAAGTAGGTCCTAGAGATGGGTTGCAAAATGAATCTCCTGTTGCGACCCAGACTAAAATCCGGCTGATCAACTTACTCTCTGATACTGGGTTAACGCATATTGAGGTGGGCTCTTTTGTCTCACCCAAATGGGTGCCACAAATGGCGGACTCAACAGAGGTCATGAAAGCAATAACACGGCGAAATCATGTTACCTACTCTGCCCTGACTCCAAACCTAAAAGGCTTAGAACAAGCGTTGGAGGCTGACGCCAATCAGGTCGCAATTTTCACTTCATCCTCAGAAGGATTCTGCCAACACAATATCAATTGCTCGATTGCAGAAAGCCTAACTCGCTTCGAACCTGTAATGCGATTAGCCACCAAACACGGCATCCCTGTTCGTGGCTATCTATCCTGCGTTGCCGACTGCCCTTACGATGGCCCGACAGCCCCTAAACAAGTGGCGAGCGTGGTCAAATCACTCATCGATTTAGGGTGTTATGAGGTGTCTCTAGGCGACACAATCGGTACAGGCACGCCAAACCGTATCGCTGCTATGCTAGAAGCCGTCATGTTGGTTGCACCTCTTCCCCAGCTTGCTGTCCATTTCCACGACACATGGGGACAAGCTCTCACCAACATTTATCAGGCACTGAGTATGGGCATCAACACCATCGACAGTAGTGTAGCTGGGCTGGGTGGATGCCCATACGCTCATGGATCATCAGGGAATGTCGCAACGGAGGATGTACTGTATTTATGCCAAGGGTTAGGAATAGAGACGGGGATTGACTTAGAGCTACTGGCTAAAGCTGGCTGGATGATCAGCGAAGAGCTGGGTCGGCAGCCTACATCAAAAGTGTCATTAGCATTGCGTAACCGCGTATTATCACTTTCGTAGAAGGCCATCCGGCACCTCAAATTCTCCCAACCCAAGTTAATTTGCTCTACTTTCGAGTAGGGAAGCGAAACCGCCCGCCAGTACGATAAATAATTAGAGAAAATAAGATAAGCACACAACCTACTAGTTTATTTGCCGTTAGCACTTCGCCATACCACAGCACGCTCAGAATAACCGTCCAAACTGGTTCTAATATCATAATTAGAGCAGCGTTACCTGCCTGAACAAATTTTTGCCCCATAGTTTGCATTACGTAACGCAAGCTCGTCGCTAATAAGGTACTCAACGCAAACCACCACCAAATAGAGGAGTCCACCTCTGCCGGGAAAGATTCCATAAAAAATGAAACCAGCAAACCTAAACAACCTGCTGAAAAAAGTTGCACGCAAGTAAGCAGGAGCACAGGTAGTTTTTGAGAGTATTTGCTGTTCACATTAAAATGAAGCGCCAAAACCAGTGCTGCACCAAGAAACCACAATTGACTGGCCGATTGTTTCCAGCCACCAACTAAAGAAAGACAAGCAAGACCTAATACAGCGATAGGCAAAGAAAGCCAGAAAATTCGTTGTGGTCGTTGACGAAACATAACCCATGCAACAATCGGCACAAACAGCATGGAAAGGCTCATGATAAATGCGCCTTCCCCGAGAGTATCACTGATAGAAATAGCGTAAATCCATGTCATAACGGCACTGCCTAACAGGAGCCCGACACCACCAGCAGAAAGCACATCTTTTAAGTTTGCTTTCAGCAAAGGTCGGTAACATAGAGGCAGTAAGCAGAGCGAAGCGATAGTAAATCGCGCCCCAATAAAGCCAAAAGGTGGTAAACCCTGTATTGTTTCCTTAGAGAATATCCAGCCAAGTGCCGCGATCATCGTCGTCGCAACCAGAATAACCGTCGCTTTACGTTCTGAGTTAAACATAAGTACTCACAAAATATGGAACACACAATAGCGCAGCAAGAGAGTTTTTACTGCGCTATTGTGTAAATTTGAAAGGGGTTTGTGTCGAGCGAAAAAGTGAAAGCCCGATCCTCTCCTGTATTGTTGTCACGCAGATTGAAGTTCTGCTGCTAGATACATTAAATGCAGGCAAAGTATTAAGGCAAGCCTTTTCGCATACTAAATTACTTTAGCATTCTATACAGCAAGCAAACTGGCTAAAACCTGTACCGGGTGTCGAACTACCTCCCCTTCAAAACGCTTAACTTGACTGCGGCAGGAGTAGTATTGCGACTTCAACGCTCCTCAATACAGGTTGAATAAGGTGAATTGCTTTTTACCCATCGCCCCTACAATGAAAACCTATTGATTAACTACAACGAGCGGTTAAATTGCTCCACGGCCTCTACAACACGGCTAGCGCCATCTTGTATTTCATTCATCACATTGCCTGCTTTTTCAGAGAGCTCTAGCGTATCTAGTGCTTCTTTTTGGCATTTAGCGATCAGCTTAACTGCGTTATCTGTTCGCTGTAGGTTTTCACTGACCATTGTGACAATTTCATCGGTGGTTGCATTGGTTCTTGTAGCAAGCTGTCTGACTTCATCAGCAACAACGGCAAAACCTCTACCATGCTCACCCGCACGAGCCGCTTCTATCGCCGCATTTAACGCCAATAAGTTAGTTTGGTCAGCGATACCACTGATGCTATTTACCAACTCGCTAATACGCGATGAGTGCGCTTTAAGCTCGTCAATCGCGGTGTTCGCTTGCTGCATTTGCTCGGAAAGTATCTGCATCTTTTCTAACGTTGAGCCTATAACCTCTTGCCCTTGCAGGGTTTGTGTACCAGTTTCTTGGGAGATTTCGTTCGCCAATTGCGCAGCCTGGGCCATTTTCTGTTCCTGCATCACCTGCTGGGTAATATCTGTCGCGAACTTAACGACCTTGTAGAGCTCTCCTCTGTCGTTATGGATAGGGTTATATGAAGCCTCTAGCCACACCTCTTCACCATAACGGTTAACTCGTTTGAATCGCTCTGATGAAAATTGCCCTTTTGCTAAACGTTGCCAAAACTCACGGTAAGCTTGAGAGCTCGACTCTTCCTGATCACAAAACATGCGATGATGCTTCCCTTGAATCTGATCAAGCGTATAACCCATTGTGTTTAGGAAATTATCGTTGGCTTTTAAAACATGGCCATCTAATGTGAACTCAATCACCGCCATAGAACGACTTAATGCATTTAGCATGTCCTCTTGCTCACGGGATGATTTGATCGTTCGCGTAAGTTCAGAAGCAAAAACAAAAAAGCTTTCTACTTCTCTGTGCTCATTTAAAACAGGCTGGATAATCGTTCTTAACCAGGCTTCCTCACCATTACCTTTCTGTACTTGCAATGCCCCATTCCAGAACACTTTATCTTGGACGGCTTTCTTCATTCGATGAAAGTGATCTGTATTGCGCGAATTTGACGGTACCAATTCAGTAATTGATTTCGTTAAGATCTCATCATCATTTAAGAAAAGTTCTTGCTGTAGCTTAGTATTTGCAGAAGTAATGAGGCCTTTACTATCCAATGTTAAGCGGATCATCTCTTCATCTAAACTGGTTTGGATTTGCTGCAGGATTTGCAACTCCTGCTTTAATCGTTGATTTTCTTGTTGAAGCGACTTATTAAAAAACATGACTTTCTCTCATTTGACCGACCTTCGGATTAGTCAAAGGTTTATTATTTGTATACCGAATAAACTGCAAGCGGCAAAATCGTTTGGTTGCATATTCAAACGCGATTTCTATTTCTTATCAAAGGACCCCGCAGGGAATACGGCGATTTTTTCTCCAGTGTAACCTAAGCGCAGTATACTGAAATTTCTTCAGCACCCAAGTTGTTTATATATTTATCAATATTAAAGCTCTTTATCGCCAATTTGAGGTTTGTATTTGTGGATATACTTATATGGAGAAGTGGTGTGTTCAGATCAATAAGCCTTTTCATTTAAAAAAAGGGCCTTGACTTAGTTCCAATAATTTTCGCCGTTTTACCGCTTTTCCACCCGACTTTTGAGCGATTACCCACTCCTTATTCGCTTGTATTTCTATTAACAACGCACGGAGGAACCAGCAACAAGCGCATCGATTTGCCCAGTATCAATACGTTGTGGTATCCGCTCATTCAGTTTGCCGTGAAGGTGATGAATCACCACCTCACCAGTCGACTCGTCACGATCAGAAATGAGGCAATGAGGTAATGAGGTAATGAGGTAATGAGGTAATGAGGTAATAACGCATGACACCAGAGATTACATTATGTGTCCAACATTGTGCCCACTCCTAAGTTTCATAACTTCCTTCCCTCGGACGCTTCTATCTCTCACCACAGCAACTATGCTTTAAACGACATGTATTCAATTGTCTAGCTTCAACATATGAAGGTTAAGTGAACATAAACAAGCGAAGGAAACAGGGCCATGGAAGTCGATAAAAATGATAAGTTAACAAAAAAATTACAGATAGTGATTCATTGGTCTGTAAGAGTATTGTCGATAGTTATGTTGTTTGTAATCGTCATGGGTGTGATAGATGTTGCATGGACGATATATCAAAAACTTATCACGCCACCTAAACTTATTCTGACGATTTCAGATATGCTAGCCACTTTTGGTGCTTTTATGGCCGTTTTAATTGCTATTGAAATTTTCATCAATATAACTATTTACCTGCGAGAGAATGTTATTCATGTAAAAATCGTCATGGCCACCGCGCTGATGGCAATCTCCCGAAAGGTCATTATTATAGACTTTGAAACCTTGTCTCCAATGTACCTGATTGGAATTGCGGCTGTAGTTCTTAGTATGAGTCTTGGTTACTGGCTGATCCATAAACTGCCCAATAAGAGCCATACTGAATAAACATCTCAGCCTCCCGGCTTTGCAGATACTCTCAAGGCATGAAAGAGCCTTGTCTTGGCACGTTGAAGCTAATAGATTCCTCCATGCTAGGCTCTATATACTACGAGACTACAAGATTATAGAGTAGTGCCTAGGCGGAGAAATTATCGATATTATTTTCTAGCAGCTAATCTTTGAGTATTGGCACAGCTCAATGGGGCAAGTGTTGCTCCAGTTCCCCATCTGATTTATACCCTCAACATCTATGTATTTTAATTTCAACTTTTCCGTGATCCTCTTAAACAAGGTCGTCACGAATAGCCTGAAGGATTACATCCGGCTAAAAGTAACCGCCAGAAAAGTGATTGTCAGGTGGTCGGTCATCTCGCCGTAAAATTAGCTCTTAACGCATACCTTCAGCTCAGTTTGCGAAAAAGCCTTAAAGGTCAAAGTAACTTTCAATCCCATTCAGAGTGTTGGTCGTGGCCACAGCGGCTAATATCAACCCCATGATCCGACTTACAGCACTAGCTCCTGTATTCCCAATAATCCTGTGTATGCCGCTGGCCATTAATAGCAAGATATAAACAACCAATAGTACCAGCAGCATCATAGCCACTGTCTGGACTTGCTCCCAAATATTAAACCGCACGTTCTCTGTGAGTAAAACGGCGGCTAATATTGCGCCAGGGCTAGCAATTGATGGAATGGCTAGAGGAAAAACTGCTGTATCATGATGACTATTGAGCGTTCTGATTTCTTCTGCTGGTTTACTCTCACCAAATATCATAGTCAAAGCAAACAAGAACAATACGATACCGCCCGAGATTTAAAACGCAGACAAGGGAATACGCATTGCTGTAAGTATGATTTCACCAGCAACAACAAAAAACAGTAGGATAGCAGCGGAGAATAGAGTCGCAAACAGAGCGACCTTACGCTTTGCCACTTCTTCATAGCTTTTTGTGGCTGCGATAAAAACGGGCACAGTACCTATGGGATCGATGACAGCAAAGAAAAAGATAAAAGTTGCCACAAAGTCAATCATGCTACTTTCTCCAGTACCAATTTAGCTTTAAGGATAGAAGATCAGCTTGAAGTAGCAGAGAAAATGTTTGACGCTAACATAGCGAGAGCTCATTCAGAAAAACAAAAATGGTGCGTTATTTACAATACAGAACTTACTTCTATCCTATCGATAACTATTAATATCTCAAAGGTAATGACTACCATACCTAACGGTAGTCGCCATCGCTTTAGACTTCTCAGAGAACATCAAAAAAAACAAGTGAACGAGAAGAATATCGACGTCATAAGATAGTGAGGCTTTAGTGTTTATACCAGTGCTCTTTTGACTCCATTTGAGCTTTTACTTCTGCACTATATTCAGCAGTAGGTCGTGCCAATAACCTTGGAATGCCGATAGGTTCTCCGGACTCTAAACAATAGCCATACTCCCCTGCGCGCAAGCGAGCCAACGATCGTTGAATCTTAGGTAACAGCTTTTGCTCTCTATCTATGATTCTTAATGCGATTGCAGATTGCTCCTCACTGGACGCCCTATCGCTTTCGTCACTGAATTCCATTGGCGCAATCATCTCTTCTTTCGCGCGTTCAATATGCGCTAACGTCGATTCATAAAGCTCAAATAATCGGTTTTCAAAAAATGCGAGCTGAGCTTCATTCATATAATCCGCCTCGGGCGCTGCAAGAATTTCTTCTTCTGTCATGACATGCTTTTTCTCTTCGTTCATAGAACCTCCACACCGAGATAAGAGTTCGCTCTCTAAATTCCGTACATCTGAATCTGTATAACTTAACGACGAATGAATGCGCCAATAAGGTGCAGTACTCGACACAGTCACAAACTGCTTGATGCCAGAGTTAAGATCACCGACTATATTAATTGTTATATTATAACATTACACTATAAAGAGCATGAGCATGAACACCCAGAAACTCCCTGTTACGGTTTTGTCCGGCTTTCTAGGCGCAGGAAAAACAACCGTTTTAAGTCATATTCTTAACAATAGACAAGGCAGAAAAGTGGCGGTCATCGTCAACGACATGAGCGAAGTCAACATCGACGCAGCGACCGTTCAGAATGAAGTTTCTCTCAACCACAGTGAAGAAAAGTTGGTTGAAATGAGTAACGGCTGCATCTGTTGTACCCTGCGTGAGGATCTACTTGAAGAAGTTACTAAACTCGCGCAAGAAGGCAGATTCGATTACTTAGTTATCGAGTCCACTGGCATCGCCGAGCCACTCCCCGTTGCAGAGACTTTTACTTTTGCCGATGAAAACGGGCTCTCACTTTCAGACGTTGCACGTTTAGACACCATGGTTACAGTAGTTGATGCGATTAACTTTCTGCGTGATTACGATGAAGCTAAGTTCTTAACAGAAACAGCCGAATCCTTAGGTGAAGACGATGAACGCAGCGTCGCCGACTTGCTCGTTGATCAAGTAGAGTTCGCTGACGTTATCTTGATAAGTAAAACCGACCTCGCTGAGAAATCAGAAATCGAAAGGCTTCTTGCTATTCTTAAAACTCTCAATACATCGGCCACTATTCTTCCTATCTCGAATGGTGAAGTAGAACTTGATGCGGTACTCGACACACAAAGCTTCAGTTTTGAAAAGGCACAACAAGCCCCAGGTTGGTTGAAGGAAATGCGAGGCGAGCACATACCTGAAACCGAAGAATACGGCATTTCCAGCTTTGCCTATCATGCGAGACGCCCTTTCCATCCAGAGAAGTTTTACGACTTCCTCCACAATGCGAAAGATTACGGCAAACTAATTCGTTCCAAGGGTTATTTTTGGCTAGCAACCAGACCAGAGTTTGTCGGTCAATGGAGCCAAGCGGGAGGCATCGCACGTTATGGTGTTGCGGGTATGTTTTGGAAAGCGATTCCGAAGGAGGAATGGCCGACGGATCAAGATTACCTCGATGCTATAAACGACATTTGGCAAGAACCATACGGCGATATGCGACAAGAATTGGTGTTTATTGGTCAGGGATTAGAGCAAGAGAAGCTGATTGCTCGTCTCAACGAATGCTTGTTAACAGAAGTTGAGATGGAGCAAGGGCTCGACTATTGGTTATCTCTGGAAGACCCTTTCCCTGAATGGGAACAGTAAACGACTGAGATACAAAAAACCTCCCACCATTCGGGAGGCTTTCTCGTTACACAGAGCCAATTTTGGTATACCGAGCCAATTCAGTAAGTCCGTTCTCGAAACAACCCGAGCAAACATGCAGCGAGGGAATCCTCACCAGTGCATTCAAAGCGTCTTCTTCTGACTCAACTTAGCTATTTTCTTTGGCCAAGGATCTTCAAATGTTGCCCCTTGTTGCCATTGCTCCAGTTCCGCATCCGTTAAAAAGCAGTTTTCCAGCGCATCAATAAACACATCGATTTCGTTTTCTTGCCCAATCACCGTTAAGCGACAACGACGATCACCAAAGCGGCTTTCAACACTGTCTATCTTATCTTGCAGGATTTGACGATGCTCTTCAGTGAAGTTTTGCGATTCGTCATTGATTATCGAAGCACGCCAAAAGCCTGTAATTTCAAGCCCCACGTTGCCGTTTGCTTGACTCCAAAGCAGTGAAACATCGTCTCGAGTTGGGAACCAAAAGAACCCTTTACTACGGAACACACCTTTAGTTAAATACTGATGGCAGGTATTCCACAAACGCGCAGGATGAAAAGGCCGATCGTCTTTGATCACTTTGGCGACAAGGCTTTGTTCGTCTTTATCAGAGAGATTCAACGGCTCATTCACCGTCTCACGAAGTTCTGCGATTAGCTGCTCAACAAGGAAGAAATTGTAGTCTTGCTCACCTTTCGACATGCGGATATCCAAGTTTCCCCATGACGTTTTGATTATCTCGGTGTAAACATTAAGCGGGTGAATCGCCTGTGCGATGTTGCGAACGGTATTGTCGTCCACTTTGTCCGTCTTGGTGAGCATGATACGGTTTGAGAACATGATTTGCTCTACCAACAAGTTTTCAACGCCGCGAACACCCTGCTGCACGTTCTCCTGCCACTTAGGGATTAAGGCAGAACCTTGTCGATAGTCATCTCGCAACCAAGTCGCATCCACCAACGTAATTACGTCTTTGAGTGCGAATTGTGCGTTACTTTTGAAGTACTCGACCAAAGGTAAAGGATGACTACTGCCCGACGTTTCAATCACAACCCATTCTGGCGATTTTTCTGCGCAGAGCTTTTTAAGGGCTTTATCGAGCTGCTTTACACCACTCAGGCTGCTGATGCTGTCTCCACTGATCGTAACAAAGTTGCCCTGCTCTTCACTCACCGCATCGGTATTTAAGATAAGCACGCCATCGACGTCTAACTCACTCATGTCATTAACAATAACGGACAGATCAATACCAGAAGAATCGGCTTGTTGAAGAATGTTGCGTAAAAACGTGGTTTTCCCGGACCCGAGAAACCCATGCAAAATGGTGACTGGAATTGATGGCATACTTTTGACCTACAAACTCTGGATGAACGCATGTTATAACATAACAACTTAGTGAGTTATAGAAGGAATCCAATTGCTGTCTTAGACGCAAAACTTAAGAATCGGTAAAGATCACAGGGGCTGATTTCTCAGAACTCTCCTTCGTTTCTCATCACGTTTCATCACAAGCAAAGGTCTGACTATTGATAAAAATAATAAGTGGTTACAAAACGACCATTGCTTTGTTTATAAAATTGGAGAAAGATGACAATACAGCGATTTATAGGAGGTGGTGTTATGACTTTAGTTCTTACCGTTCTTATTTTCCTAAGTTGTATTGCGATGCTCGCAATTGGTGTGATGTTTTCACGTAGGCCGATCAAAGGCGGAGGTTGTTGCAAAGCGTCCGATGTTGCGGATGTGGGCACACGTAAAAGAAAAAATCGCAGTCATTATTCTTCTAGGAACACATATTGACACTCACCTATTGCTCCAACCTCACAACACAAAATAGCATAACTGAGCCCTAACAAATTGTCGGGACTCAGTTTTTCGTTTCTACTAGATAATCAAACTCTGATACTCGCGCCAAAAATGAAGGTTTCTGGATGTTAGGAAGCGACTTCGCGATAGGTAAGTCGGCTTTCATTGCATCAACCGGACGATTACGAACTAAAACTTCAAAATGTAAATGTGGTCCGGTTGAACGACCAGTATTCCCAGAGAGGGCTATTTTTTGCCCACGCTTTATAACTTGACCTTTTTTAACCAAGATTTTATTCAAGTGTAGGTAACGAGTTTTGTACACACTGTTATGTTCAATCACTAAATAATTACCGGCATAAGGGTGCTTGCGGACCGCAATTACTTTTCCATCCCCAGTAGAATAAACTGGCGCACCGATTGGTGTCGCGAAGTCCGTTCCGTTATGCGGGGTGACTCTTCCCGTCACTGGGTGTTTACGCTTGGGGTTAAACCCAGAGGTGATTCGGCGGTATGCCCTATCGACAGGATAACGGTTAAACGCTCGCTCCAAACTGTTACCAGCTCTATCATAGAACCGTCCATCCTCGGCTAGAAATGCAGCGACTTCGCCCCTCGCTAAGTTAAAAGAAATAGCCTTAATCTCACTATTGCCAGTTTTGTGTTCACCTAAATATTGCTGTTTCACTAATATATCGAAACGGTCACCGGCTCTAAGAGGTCGCGCAAAATCAATCTTATCTTTCATCACCTGCGTAATATTTGCGACGTGGCCTGATGCCAATCCTACTCGATGTGCCGAGACTGAAAAACTCCCTTTGATTTCTCCCGAAAATAAGGTTTCACGCCATTCCCCTGAAATTTCCTGAAATTCGTAAGAGAAGGAGCCATCGTTTTCTCTAGTGTAGATAGCCTTCTCTACAAGGCTCATATGATAAATTAGTCGACTCAATTGCCCCATGTCATCCATCACTAATTCAAGCTCTTCTCCGGGCTTAATCATATCTAGCTGCAGGTGATCAAGATCAACTGAGAGAATTTGCTGCAAAATACCGTAAGGGAGACCCAATTGAGCGAAGATACCACTGAGCGTATCTCCCACTTTAACTATATAGTGTATTTGTTTAGGTTTAGGCAACGGAGTCAAACTGACATCTGAGGGAACCACTATCTTTGATGATGGAGGTGGTGACGAATCACTGCTTTGATTCAGTTGAACGCTGTGACTATCTTGATTTGGCTCATCCTCTGTAGGTAGAAGCAAAGCGACCGAAAAACAAAACACAGCAACGATTAAAGCAATAAATTTAAACTGACTCATGAGAAACTAAGTATCAATAATAACGATTGTTATGTTATAACATATCTAGGATTATTTTTACTCAGTTTAGTAAACGTTTATTCAGTTCACTGGATTGGCTAAGAGAAGACCAGTCATTCAACCCATTCTCTTTGAGAAGGCTCAATAATGAACACATTCAATTCAGCACTTATCGTTGCAGGAACACACGGAAACGAACTTTCTGGTATTTATTTACATAAACTAATCAAAGAAAAACGTTACTCTGTCAATAGATCAACCTTTTCAGCCTGCTCGATCATCGCAAACTCCGAAGCAGTAAAACACAACGTCCGATACATCGATACAGACTTAAATCGCGAGTTCTCAGCAATGAATAGCAATCATTGTCCTGATTTGCATGAAAGCAAGATTACACATCAATTTATCGAGAAATATGCAAACCAAGAAAAACTGTTGATTGTTGACCTGCACAATACAACAAGCAATATGGGAGCGACGTTGATTTTGCTTTCTAACGATGTTTTTTATCGGAAACTGGGCGCGTACGTCAAACAACGAATGCCATCAGCACATATCCTTTTCGAAGAGCGAAAAGAATGGCAAGAGCAACCTTACCTTTGTACTGCTGGGCAATATGGAATAATGATTGAGGTCGGGGCGCAAGCACATGGTGCCCTAGAGTACAGTACGTTGGAGTTGATGAAACAGATGCTTACCGCAGTATTGGACTATGTTGAAAAGCACAACCTCAACCAAATAGGCTTACTGAGCGATTATGAGGCGTTTTTTTACACCGAAGAAATCAGGGTTCCACTTGATCAAGAGGGTATGCGGCAAGCACTAGTACACCCTACTATTTGTGGCAGAGATTTTGAGGCGGTCAAACCAGGAGCACCTTTATTAGCGACTTTCGCTGGTTATGATATCCATTGGAATGGCAAAGGGGAAATTTACCCGCACTTTATCAATGAGAGCGCCTACAGTACCGCAAATATAGCAATGGCCCTCGCTAAAAAAAGACGTGTTTCTCCCGTGTAACTTAAAGCAAGTAATTAGGCCACGTGTAACGTGGATACCTCACCCCATGAATAAAACTGTGCCTGAGCCGCATAGGCAGAAAATACGGGTACTAACTCCACCCTAATACGGCAGCATAAGTGCCTTAAGCGCAGCTTTAAAAGAAACCCCACTAGAATTTTAAGGAGGTAAGACATTATGGTTAAAAGGAGAGTTTTCTCTTTTCTATCATGATGCCTTCTCCAAACATCGAAATAATCTATCTTCAAATTGGTCATCTAGACCGGAAGAGATCAGTTCTAGGCGGCTTTCTGAACACTCGTCTAGTTCAAACTCTGTGAGTCCATCTGATGTTAGATTGTAACCAAAAATACCGCTTCCCGTGATAAAAACCGCTTTCATTCGTTCGACCTTGAGGTCGAGCAGCAATAATCTCAGCTTTTGATGATCGAACACGTTTTCAGCGGATATACGCCAACCGATACTGTAGAAACCTTCCCCCTGATTGGTTGCTTTTAGAATGCCGCTCTCAGGCATAGGCAACTCAGGAACAAGTGACTTTTTCTCTCTTTCACGATAAAGAACAGAGGGCGTTTTTTGCACGTCAATACGAGTCGCTCCCCCACATTCATGAAAAGGGATAGCGCCATGTTCAGCGAAAATCACTTTTGTTTCCCGCAGACCGAGCTTTGCTATATAAGCCGTCAGCTTTTGCTCATCTTCATCTTGATAGAGATCGCGCTTATTACCTACCACTGTATCTGCGATAGTGATTTGCTGGTTAAACGTTTCATGCTCAGTGTACTTAGGATCCGATAGTTTACGTGCATCGACTAAAGTAATGTTTTTTTGCAAAGCGAGAATTTGACGATAATACTCGGTCGATAGCACTTGCAGTACTTCTTTAGGATGACCAAGACCTGTAGGCTCAATCAACAATCGATCTGGCCTTGCTTCAGACAATAATTGATTTAAAGCGATTTGCATCGGAAGACCTGCTGCACAGCACATACATCCCCCGGGGACCTCTCGAATAAACACTTGGTCTTGTTGTTTTTTTTGGCCTTGTAACAAGCTGCCATCAATACCAACTTCGCCAAATTCATTGACCAATACAGCCCAACGTTCATGACTCGGTTTATGGGTCAATAAGTGCATTATTGCCGATGTTTTCCCCACCCCGAGAAAGCCAGTGATGATGTTAGTCGGCACTCGCGAAATCAGTGGCTTATTAAAGTTCATTGGCAATTCTCCGGTAGCCTTGGACTAGTTCATGGTTGGCAGAAACGACGGATTCGGAAAAAGCTGAATATTCTGGCGGCACTTTAGAGATACTCTCTAAATCAAAACCGACACCAATATTGGTCATCGGTGGTACATGGAAATAAGCGGGTAAATCGAGGCCATCGACGACACAGTTATGACGAATAACACACCTCTCACCGATGACGCTATTGAACACGACGGAGTTGAAGCCAATGAAAACATCATCACAAACCTGGCAAGGACCATGAATAATCGAACGATGAGCAATGGATGAGCGCTCACCAATGGTCACCGCAGCCCCTGCCTTAGAGTGAATTACGACACCATCTTGGATATTGGTGTCACGTTTGATGACGATAGCTTCCATGTCTCCATGGTTATTAACTTCGTCAGCTCGAATAACAGCATAGGGTCCAATAAAAACGTTATCCTCAATAATGACTTTGCCACAGATAATAGCGGTTGGATCGATAAAGGCTGTTGAGGACACCTGTGGCATATGGCCCGTTGGGTTTCTTCTTAACATAATGCTTCCAGTTTGTTTATGGCTCTTTTTTTACGGTCAGCGACTTAACGATTGAAGGATAAACGCATCGCTCCAGCTGGTTTATCGATGACTTTGTTATTGTCATAAACTAGCGCGCCATTGACCCAAGTCTTTTGAATTTGAGCTGAAAATTCATGTCCAGCAAAAGGCGACCAACCACAATGATATAAACTGTTTTCGTTGCTAACTCGTGTTGGGGTATGAGCATCAACCAACACCAAATCGGCGTAGTAACCTTCACGGATAAAACCTCGGCCTTGAATGCCATAGCGAATGGCCGAGTTGTGCGCAGTTTTTTCGACTACTTGAGTCAAACTCATATGACCTAAACGGACATGCTCGAAGAGAGTAAGTAACGCATGCTGAACTAACGGCAGTCCGGCTGGAGCCTGCTCGTAAGGCACTTGTTTTTCTTGCCAAGTGTGAGGAGCGTGGTCTGTTGCAATGATATCTATTTGCCCCGTATTTAACGCTTTTAACAACGCATCGCGGTCACTAGGAAACTTGATTGAAGGATTACATTTGATCAAGTTACCAAGAGCGCCATAATCTTTGTTGCTGAACCAAAGATGGTGAACACAAGCCTCCGCGGTGATTGATTTGTCTCGAATGTCTCCCTCGTCAAAAAGTGCTAGCTCCTTCGCCGTTGTGATGTGCAGCACATGCAGTTGGCTGTGATACTTTTTGGCAAGTTCTACCGCATAAGAAGATGAAGCGTAACAGGCCTCTTCGTCACGCAAAATGGGATGGTCTTCGATAGTGAAACCTGGCTTCTTAAGCCTTTGCTTTTGCTGGTTTTGTTTAATAACAGTCCCACTTTCACAATGAGTAACAATGAGTACTGGAGAGTCACGAAAAATTGACTCTAACGCTTGCGGATCTTCGACTAACAAATTTCCTGTTGATGCCCCCATAAATACTTTCACACCACAATGTTGTTTGGGGTTAAGTTGTTTAATCTGTTCAAGATTGTCTTCGGTTGCACCGAGGTAGAAAGAATAATTCGCAAACGAGCTTTCTTTAGCGAGAGCGAACTTGCGCTCTAACGAGTCAATAGTCGTTGTAGCCGGACTAACATTGGGCATTTCCATGTAGCTTGTAATACCGCCGGCCACCGCTGCCCGCGACTCACTTGCAATTGTGCCTTTATGTGTCAGCCCAGGTTCTCGGAAATGCACTTGATCGTCAATCATGCCTGGCAGTAAGTAAGCCCCTTTAGCATCAATTACAATATCTCCGTGTTGTACGGATATATTAGTAGCAATCTTGTCAATTCTTTGATCAACAATACGTAAATCTGTTTCGGTAATGGCTCTTTCGTTGACCACCCGAGCGTTTTTAATCAATGTTGCTGACATAATTCATTCTTTTAGATAATTTGAAAAGGTGGCCAATACTCGGTCACCTTGTGAAGCTATAAGGGGAGATCGTGTGTCTGCCTCATAGGGGGCGGTTTGCGCATTCATCGCAAACACAGGAAATCTCAAATTGTGGGCTAAGAACGGTGAAGCCTTCTTGTATGGCTTTCGCACATACGCTAGAAATAACATTGGCTTCAACCGCTATTTCACTAACCTTTCCACACTGAGAGCAAATCAAAAACTGTGGAACGCCATGCTCCTGATCGCACGCGATTTGAGAACAAACGACGTATTTACTAGATGTATTGAGCTTATGGACAAAGTGCTCTGCTTCAAGGAAATCGAGTATTCGATAAACCGACATCGCTTGAATGTTTTGAGAAAAGTTGTGATTGCAGTAGTCAACTAGTTCGTAGGCAGAAAGCGGCTTCTCCGCATATAGCAGTGAAGTCAGTATCAATTTCCGTTTAGTAGTGAGTTGTTTACCTCGCAGCAGGCAGATTTTCTCTACCTGCTTCATGACGTCATCTACCGTTTTGAGCTTTCTCATATCTCTAGATGAAATCCAATGTGAGTAGTAAGCGACGTTCATTGTCTGCAACATGTGGAGAGCGATGTATAAGTCCAGTGGCTTCATTGCCTTCCCAACCACTTCCTTTGAGCAGGGCAACATCGCCAGGCTGCATTCGTCGTATGGCACTTTCAGAGTCGTATAAGCCCGATAGGTGATCAGGTTGACCAAGACTACCGGCACCGAGTTTAGTGCGATCAATGGTATCGTTGGTTAACCATTCGGTCGCTCGGCCGGTATAAGTTATGACAAGTCTGCAAGGCACACGATCAAAGTGAAATTTCGGGCACATCGGGCTGTCTAGGCGAGTTAGCCTCAAACCTGCTTCTTTAACCTCAAACAAACAGCAGAACATATCGACGATTAAAGCAACATCTTCACTCAGCGCATCAGCACACGCATAGCCCTTTAACTTGCTGTACCCATTGTGCAGCATCATCTGGCGTGACACTTTGTACCAGTGCCAATCTAGGCTCCTGTGCCAGCATCAGATTAATGTCCTTCGTCAACTCTTTCGAGAGCGTTCGCTGCCATATGGCAATATTGTGCTCTGGTTTGTAGATGTCGCTAAGTATGTTCGCTGATGTCGATATCGCCAACGATGATGTTGTTTGGACACGAAGCGGGTTCTCAACTACATCAATGCTCATATATCTTCCTCCCAAGCGTTAAAAAGGTCAGGTAAAGGTTTTAATAACGTTGATTTTCTAGGGCTATGAGACCTAGTAATCGTTACGATTTCGCTCTAGTTCACGGACATATTGACACAGTCCCACCCCATGTAGAGTCAAGTCAGACAACGCTTGTGAAGAAATCAACGTTTACTCTCTCTCAATAGGAGACTACTGGTTGTGAGATCAATTCTTTAAACAACAAATTGTAGAGCCCCAAACAAAGCAATGTTATAACATAACAATTAATCTTTTCAATATTTACCTTTTTTGATTAAAAATAATTAGGGGAACATCATGAGCATGCGAGCACGGAAATTATATTCCGCGATTAGAAAAGTAACGCGTAGGTGAATCGCCATAGACCCGACGAAACATCGCGATAAAGTTGCTGGGCGTCGAATAACCCAAAGCATGTGCAACCGCTCCTACAGATTCCCCTCGAGCTATCATTTCTAATGAATGTATTAGCAGTACTTGTTGCCGCCATTCATTAAAACTCATGTTTAACTCACTTCGAATCAATCGTCTTAACGTCCGAGATGAGACAGCCCCAATATTGGCCCAATGCTCCACAGAATGTTTGCTGTTTGGGTCTATTAAAATTGCTTGAGTAACTTTTTGCAGTCTCGGATCTCTGGGCAGCGGGATGTGGAGTGACTCATGAGGGCTATTGACGATTTCATCGGATATTACGGCAAGAATACGTAAAGACTGTATGGATAGATCGTCTGTTTTGCTCCATATCGATGCTCTAACCGATAGGGCTTTCAACACATCGCTCATTTGGATAACACAAGGTCTCATTGGAAACCGCTCACAACTCTCTGGAGTAAACAGTAATGAACGACCTTTCAGAGAACCACAAAAATAAACACTGTGCATCGCACCCGGGGGGATCCAACCAGCTCGGTGAGGTGGTAGTATCCACGTTCCTTCATCGGTTTTGACCTGAATTAGCCCTTCATCTATACACAGTAACTGGCCTCGATGATGACTGTGCCAATTATGTGGCCGTTGATCCAAATGGTTGAAGTCGCTCCTTTCATGCTGCCACTCCTTAACGATCAGTGCGGCGCCATTTTTCCATTCGCTGTAATCAGAGTTTGTCACTTTATTTACTCAATTCCATTTTGGCCATTATTCATTATTTTCTGTCCTCTTAACGTTACCATAGCAAGTTAGCGTTCGAGTAACATTTTAGCAACGACCATTTTATCGAAGGCAGAACCATCATGAACGAACCTATCTTTATTATCTATTACATTACGGCAGGCTTGGGCATTGGCTTTCTCGCAGGACTCGTTGGTGTGGGTGGTGGTGGAATGGCCGTCCCTATTTTTGCGTTTCTATTTTCACTACAGGGAATAGCTGATACGGAAGTAGTGCATCTTGCGTTGGGGACATCAATGGCTTCGATGATTGTTACAACATTGGGCAGCATGCGCGCTCACTACAAAAAAGAGAATGTAGACTCGACAATGGTAGTAAAAATGTTGAGCGGAGTTCTAGTCGGAACATTTTGCGCCACATTCGTAGCATCGTATCTACAAGGAGTCTATCTGGCAGGCTTTTTCAGCGTATTCATGTTGTATGTTGCTTATAAGATGTTTCTCAACACTGAAAATGAGTACAACCCTAACCCACATGGGGCTATCGGTAATATCACTGTAGGCTCGGTCATTGGCTCTGTATCAGCACTTGTCTCTATAAGCGGTGCGGGGTTGATCATCCCCTATCTTGTCCAGCAAAATTTTGAAGTAAAACGTGCTATTGGAACCTCTGCTGCGATAGGTTTCCCTATCGCGCTGTCAGGAAGCCTCGGTTACATGTTAAACGGATGGGAAAATACAGATTGGAACAACTTAGTCTTAGGATACATATACCTTCCTGCAATGCTCAGCTTCTCCATTAGTAGCTACTTAACTACTAGCCTCGGCGTGCGTTGTGCAGAGTATTTCCCAAATAAAGTTCTTAAGAAAATCGTTGGTATTTTGTGTGTTCTTCTAAGTTTCAAAATGTTGGTACAAGTACTTAGTTAGAGCAAATAACACGGTCACTAGTAGGCCTTGCACTATGGTGAAAGGATAAGCCTGCAAAAACTTACTTCTCGCTTTGCTGGTCCAAGCACACAATGTGTAAGAAAGCTCCTCATTGTTGCACTCTTATGACTTTGTTAACCTGGCCAGAATTACATCCAAAATGTGCTGATGATTGTCCTTTCTGGAAACCTCGTCACGCTCCTGGCAAAGTGCTTCCTCCCCTTCTGATGCGAGAATTTTAATGCCACGCTCAGTACATTCTGCGAACGCACTAAACTGACTCGCACTGGGGATCTCTTGAAATGTTACATTGGGAAGAGCAACAAGTGATTCGGCTGGTGTCAGTGCGGGATATAGCCGATCAGAGAGCGCCACCACGGTGATAGCATTGTTCATCAAGGCCAGAGTTTCAGGGACAAAAGTTTTCGTTAGCTCAGGGTTGATAACGACGACCGATTTCAGTTTGTTTTCAGACTGAAATCGGGGAAATTTTTGATCCGGGATGCTGGTAATATCAACGTTATTTTCACGTAACCAATGACAGTCTACATTGGTGGCGTTGTGACACGATGTTCGATATTTCTCCGGGCTTATTTGCGCTCCGGAGAGCATCAGCATAGATGTGCCGCCCAGAAAAAAGCCGACCCCCTGCACTGCATCAGTATCTACGCCTCCGGACAGTATCCCGACCGAACTTAATTCGTTCAGCCCAAGCACCAAATCACTGGTTCTGAATGTGATTTCATCGACAGCCATTTCTGCATTGATTTCGTTCGGTGCAGGAGGCTTTGGTACCACAACGACATAACCTTGTTGCGCCAGGCTCGAGGCTATCCAACCACTGTGGGAAAACGCTGACCGTGTTCCGCCCTGCGACAAAAGCACAACGGGAAATTTTCCACTTGCTAAAGGGGCATCTAACTGCGTTTCGACTGATTTAAAAATGTTCCCCCTACCAAACGTGAAATTGTTTTTTTCGTTCGTTGTGGGATACCAATAATAGACTTCTACTGGCTTATCTCTGTCTTCACTGAATCCCGTTTTGATTGTTAGCGCAGAATGGTATTTCGGCTCATTCGTACTGGCGCTGGCACTGACACACAATGTAGCGAGTAGAAACGACATTATTATTTTGGTTTTCATTTTTCCCTCAGCCGGTCAACACATTATTCTGCACGGCATCTAGAAAAATAACGCGCAGGAGATTCTCCATATATTTTGCGAAACATAGCAATTAAGCTATTCATAGTCGAGGTAACCCAAAGAAAATGATAGACCGCTCCAGCTAGAGCCTTTCTTTTCAATAATTTTCTGCGGATATCCACCATGCAGAAGTTTGTACTTTACTCATTGTAAACGACTAATCATGGCCTCTTAAGGCAACATTAGAAAACCAACCGTATTCACAATCCATAACTCCATAACTCATAGTTACACCGATGTATATCTAAGTGAGCTGAAGCTTCATTGCCCATCCAGTGCCCTTTGCATTTTTATAGCAAGGTAGCCAAGCACCATTTTATTACGGACCATTGCTGCCTGCGCTAATGCTTTTGTTTTGTATCGTAACTGATTTGCTTACTGACGTTCTTTAGTTGCACTCCTACCTTATTAAATGCCTTTTGAATAGTTGTGGAAACATGCTGGCGGCCCTCTCCTTCAAAAAAGTTAGCTCGATCTTGCTTCGTTTCGAATACACAGACTATTTCTAAACTTTGTGGAAAAGAAGAGAATTTGACGGTATGAGTCACCCAAAGAAAGCCATCGTAGCCTTTTAGCGTATCTTCACAAACTTCGGTCAACACTTCTCTAATTAGATTCTCGACCTTCTTATCTGATTTGCGCATGAATTAAACTGCCTTCCTATCTAACGCCTTTAATTAGGTCTCAGTCTACATTGTCTTAAACAGTATTTGGCAGTGGTATTTAGTCAATAGCCTGTAGATGAGGTTATTCGCACGAAGATTTACCGACCTACTCGCTTCGAACTACATCTTACGCTGTTAAAAATAAGCGCTTTGCAACTCTACAAAACGCTTCTAACTTATTAGATTATTTTAAGTGTGTTTCAAGGAATGCAGAAACCTTGTCCATTGCAATGCCGACTGCTTCTGGATGGTCATACAGTTCATAGTGAGACCAATTTTCCAAATTAACCAGCTGTCGGTCTTTTGATTGAACAGAGCGGCCATAAATTTCCTGCCCATCACGATAAGCACCAAACGCCCCGACTTTTTGCCCTACCACGGCCATAACAGGCTGAGTCAATAACGTTTCGGCAAATGCAAAGGCATCCCAGCTCAGTGTTTTCTGTGCATGTGAAAACAGCATACGAGTTGCACCACCTTCGGTTTGTCCACGTGATGTTTTGTAGTATTCAGTAGCTTCGAACACGTCTCGTTCTGTTAATCCATTTTCTTTTGCAAATTCAATATTTGGAGGAAGAAGTTCATCGATTTTCAGCTCTGAGCCGCGAGCTTCGGCTGTTCTCTGTGCAGCCATAGCTTCAAGATTGGCGATAGGGTCGTACATACTAAAGCCTTCACGGAACAAGCGGCCTAAGTTAACAGGCGTAATACCTACGACAGCTTTCAAGCGCTTTTCGGTTAGGGCTGAATTGATCATGTAACCACCACCGCCGCAGATACCGAGTCCACCAATTCTATTCTCATCGACATATGGTAAAGTTACTGCATAGTCGATAACGCGACTGATATCTTCAACACGTTGACTTGGGTCTTCTACGTAGCGAGGCAATCCTCCCGATTCTCCTTGGAAGCTCGCGTCAAATGCGATCACGACGTAACCTAACTCAGCAAGGGCTTTACCATAGACAGCGCTGGATGTTTGTTCTTTACAACTACCAAAAGGATGAACACTTATCATTGTTGGGTAGCGTTTCGATTCATTGAAGCCTTCTGGGAATAAAATTAATGCAGACATATCCCAAGACATATCAGCATTTCTAAAAGTGATTTTTTGCATATTCATAATCAATACCTTAAGAGTAAAAAGCCTTGAGAGCAGAAAGGCTCGAAGCAATTGAGCCTTTCATCGGGAATATTAAAGAGTGCGTTGGAAGAAAGATGCGAGTTGGGATACTGCGTCATCGACGTATTCGGCAACATCATAAAGCGACATATGGTTTGCACCATCAATGGCATACAAGGTTTTATCTGAACTCGCTGCACGCTCTATCAGGTCATCACTCATCCATTTGCTGCCTGCGTCACTACCAACGACAGCAAGAATTGGCTGAGTTAGGAATGCTTCCGCTTTGTGGTACGCATCGTAAGTAATGATCTGGTTTAAGTTACGAGTTAGAGCAAAACCCGGCGCATTTGGATGTTCACAACGTGGTGTGTGGTAATACTCCCAAGCTTCGCGTAGCTCTGCATTTGAGGCATCTTCTTCACGCATCGGAGCTAGAGGAATAGTCGCGAATTCTGTACCATTCGTGTCGGTTGTGCGAGCATTCGAACCAAATTCTAAGTAACCAACAGCGTCAGCATCGTTAACCGAATTATCCCAACCATTACGGAACATTTGGCCAATGTTTACGGCACTAACCATACCCAGTGCTTTGATTCGACGATCATTGATCGCTGCATTTGCACTATAGCCCGCACCAGCACAAATCCCCATTGCGCCAATTTTATCGTTATCGACGTACTCTAACGTTGTCAGATAGTCGACGACTGCGCTCACGTCTTCAGTACTCGTGTAAGGGTTTTCCATTTGGCGAGGCTCACCTGTACTTTCACCTTGATACGAACGGTCAAACGCAATGGCAATTATGCCGCTTTTTGCAAGTTTACTCGCATATAGGCCTGCGGTTTGCTCTTTTACGCCACCACCTGGGTGTGAAACAACAACTGCAGCATATTGTTTACTTGCATCAAAATCTGTAGGGAAGTTGATAACCGCTGAAATCTCAATACCTTGACCATTGAGATTTTTGAAAGTGACTTTAGACATAGCGACATTCTCCATTAGAGGTTAACTGTTCATCTCAGGCTGACCTGAGCTTCGAGGTAATATTAGTCAACACACTGTTTCGGATAAATATCATTTTATCTACATGACTGTTTAGTTATACTTAACAAATGAGAATAGAACCTTCTTTAATTTCATCACTGACGTGGTTTGCACATATTGCTCGCCATCGCAGTTTCACTAAAGCAGCCTTAGAAATGGGGGTAACCCGTGCTGCCTTATCACAACACCTAAAAGCGTTAGAACAACAGCTACAAGTTCGGTTAATTAATCGAACCACCAGAAGTATGTCGCTGACAGAAGAAGGCCAACGTCTGCTTGATATTTTGCAACCTTCATTGATGAACATTGAGCAGGTCGTTAACGAGTTGAACGACTCTCATCTTGAGCCTTCGGGATTAATCCGTATCAGTGTATCAAGAACCGCTGCTCGGCTGCTTATTGAGCCCTATCTAGGTGAGTTCCTCTCTCGTTATCCTAAAATACGCCTAGAGCTAATCATGGATGATGGGTTTTCTAACATCGTCGCAGAAGGCGTTGACGCTGGCATTCGCTTAGGATTAAGCTTAGATGAACATATGGTTGCGGTCCCTATTACTCCGCCGTTAACAACGGCAATAGTGGGCTCTCCTGAATACTTTAGGCAAAATGGACTACCTCAAACTCCTGAGGATTTAGAAGGTCACAATTGCCTTGCTTATCGTTTTACCTCTAGCGGAACAATTGATCATTGGTCCCTAACCTCTCCAGATGTTGCAAAGCGCACCCTAGTTTTCGAGCCTAAAGGCAATGCTATTTTTAATGATGACTATAGTATGTTACAAGCTGCAATACAGGGTGTGGGTTTAGTGAAGCATATTGATTTATGGGTGGAAAAGCACATAAATGAGGGAAGATTGACCCGAGTTCTGACACCTTGGTGCAAAGAGTTTCCAGGGTTTTATTTGTATATACCTTCACGAGAGCATATGCCGAAAAAAATCCGCGTCTTGATGGATTTTTTAATCGAAAAGCGCGAAGCTCTGAAACCCAAAGAGTAATTGTCAAATTGCTTTAAGTAAAAAAAGCGAGCACGAGGCTCGCTTTTAACTTTCTGTTTTCGTTATATATTACAATAGCTCAACCGATTGTTTGGCTATCACAAATTCCTCGTTAGTAGGAATAACAAGAGCTTTGGCACCTAACAACTCAGATGTTGCAATAACACCTGCGTTACCAAATCTTGCATCTTCGTTACCTTTCTGATCTTCAACAAAACCTAACAGTTTTAGGTTTTTCAAGATTTCACGACGAATTGGTAGTGAGTTTTCACCAATACCACCAGTGAAGATGATGCCGTCTAATGAATCCAGAGCCGCGAGGTAGGATGTAATGTATTTCGCAACGCGGTAAGTGAAGATCTCAAATGCCAACTTCGCACGTGAATTCCCCGCTTCCATTGCTTCTAGTACGCCACGAGCATCACTTGTCACACCAGATACACCTAAGAAACCTGACTTCTTGTTCATCATCTCGAACACTTCGTCTTTTTCCCAGCCTTTACGGAAAAGGAACTCGATAACACTTGGGTCGAGGTCACCACAGCGAGTGCCCATCATTAGGCCAGCTAACGGCGTCAAACCCATACTTGTATCAACACATTCGCCATTTTTAACCGCACTCACTGATGCACCGTTACCTAAGTGCACAGTGATAAAGCTGCTTTCTTCAACCGGCTTATCTAGCATTTTCGCTGCTTCACGGCTTACGTAGTAGTGGCTTGTGCCATGAGCACCGTAACGACGCACTTTATGCTCTTCGTAAAGCTCGTAAGGAAGTGCGTACATAAAGGCTTTGGCTGGCATTGTTTGGTGGAAAGCAGTGTCGAATACAGCAAATTGAGGCAGTGAAGGGAACGCCGCCATTGCCGCTCTCATGCCTTCAGCGTTCGCTTTGTTATGAAGTGGTGCAAGTTCAGCAAGGCGCTCTACTTCTTGAATAACTGTTTCATCAACTTTCACAGTTCCTTTAAAGGTTTCACCGCCTGCGACAATGCGATGGCCTACAGCGACAAATTTTGAGCTCAAACCTAGAGTTTCGAGTAGTTTTACCACTCGCTCAACAGCGTACTGATGATGGTTACCGCCAGCTGGAATTGCTTCAACGGTTTTTTCTCCCTGATATTTCCAACTGATTTCAGCTTCAGGTAGGCCAAAACACTCACCAATACCTGATACCAAAGCTTCACCGGTTTCAGAATCAATAACAGCAAATTTTAATGAAGAGCTACCAGAGTTGATCACCAGTACAAACGAATTAGACATGAAATAGTTATCCTGTTGTAGAGCAGAGGTTGTAATAGCGCTTGTGCGCTGCGTACTTCTTGTTTGCCCCTCTATTATTCAATAATTTTTTAATCTTTCAACAATCTTTTAGTAAAAGCGATTTGATTGAACAAATTTTGTTGATCTGTAGCAAGTTTTGATTTTATTTGAAGACTAAAAAATATCACTTGTTAAACATAATTTATGAATAGGTCAATTTGTACAAAGTCAGATATATAAGCTACGTTGTTTATTGGGTGAACAAAAATAACAAACCAATCAATAAATCGGGGTAATAATGTGCCCACTATTGCATTTCTATTAGTGATCTTAGGTTTGATTTTGCTCTGCTGGGGATGGCAGATGACAAAAAACATCTGCTCGAAAACTGACGTAACCGGGTGGACTTTCCTATTATTGTTAATCAGCTGTTTCATTTTTGCTTATGCCGTTTTTTTGCACGCTATCATGCAAAAACCTATTACTTCTCTCTTAGAAACGGGGGTTTCTCTTATACTTTTTGGCGGCAGTATCTTTGTCGTGCTGGTGATTAAGTGGAGCAACGATTCGATATTAAAGCTTCATACTGTTGCTGAAAGAGAGAAGCGCAATGCCGTCCATGACGCTCTTACTGGGCTCCCTTATCGTAAATACTACTTTGAGTCTATCGAAGACATGACACAACCTGAAGGCCAATGACTGATTCAAATTATGAGATAGCCTCAAAAACGTCGAAAGATTGATAATACGTTTCAAGGTAAGCTGGTTAATTTCTTTTCACAGCAAGCCGCACTGAAGGCTCCCGCTCTATCGTTGAGAACACGATTGCGCTAGCACATGGATTAGGGTATTCGGTCGTAGCAGAAGGCGTTCAAGACATGGACACACTGCATTTTTTGAGAAGTCGAGGCTGTGACATCATTCAGGGTTACTTGTTCTGCCCTGCCCTTAGACGAAGTAATAAGTTGGGTAAACAAACACGATGAAAAGCAAAACCGTATTAGACGCGCATAAAAAAGCCGAGCGCTTTGCTCGGCTTTCAATTCTTTTTGTGTGCCGTCCTAAATAAGGTTGACACTTTCTCCCCCCAAAATTGGAGAGTGTTATGAAATCAACAACTAAAAGAACTCAGCGCGATTACTCCCTCGCTTTTAAACTCAC
>NZ_JAWOWL010000021.1:0-91289 GCF_033340395.1 Vibrio sp. 1159
CTGAAACTCAGTATATTGTATAAAAGTCGCTCAACTTTAGGAGGTTTGGTTTCTCGTCTGAATTACGCAACAAAGCCTCACGCTTTATGCATTGCGAATAACAGGCGGTATTTTGGTGTTTTTGATAGGTTTTAACATGCTTCAAGGTGATTCGACGCATCAGAAAACCAAAGAGAAGGCGTATTCACCAGCTCAGCAACGGGCGGCATTGAGTATTGCAGTGTCTCCACTGGCGATGCCAATATTAGCTGGGCCTGGAACGATTGCTACCGCGATGAACTTTGCGACAGTGGGTGGTTTCGATCAAACCATTATTACTATCGTTTCTTTCGCTGTCCTCTGTGTGATCACCTATGTACTGTTTTTATTTGGAGACAAATTGGTCAAAGCGGTTGGACCAAGTGCTCTAAATGTTGTGACTAAAATGATGGGCTTAATTCTAGCGGTTATTGGTACTCAAATGTTCATTGATGGCGCGGGCGAAGCCTATAAAACGGTTTTCTCCTAGATTTCTCTTAGACCTTGCCACCTTGGTTAAGCCCGCAATTACATTTCTAACGGGTACGGATTTTTTGAACTTTAGTTTTCATTTTCTAAGAGAGAAATAAATAGACTTCACCTATTTCAATAATAAGAATATTCAATTGTTGTGATTGCACGAATTTCATTACTCTTTTGGCAAGGAGAATGGGGGAAATATGGCAACAAAAGCAATTGTAGTAGAAGGTGGCGCGATGCGAGGCGTCTTCGCAAGCGGAGTGTTAGATGCGTTTTTAGAGCAGAGTTATAAACCGTTTGATTTTGCAATCGGTGTATCTGCTGGTGCATCAAATTTGATTGGGTATTTGACCGACTACCCGCATCGCAGTATTAACGTCATTACTAAGCTGGCCACAAGCAAACGCTTTTTTGACCCGACTCGCTTCGTTAAAGGTGGAGACCTCATCGATGTGAAGTGGTTGTTTGAAGAATCTAATCGCTTGTATCCCGTCGATGAAAATAAACTGTTTAATGGCGTTCCTTTTCTCGCAGCGACAACAAATGTAGATACAGGGCAGGCAGATTACTATCGCGTGACACCTGATAATTTTCACCATGCGATTGAAGCGACAACAGCATTACCGATTGCCTACAAGCATACCCCTTGTTTTTCTGGTGGTTGTTATACCGATGGTGGGGTCGCGGACTCTATCCCAGTGCGTGAAGCTTATCGTCGAGGGGCTCGCGACATAACCGTAGTACTCTCTCACCCGCTGAATTATGCCAAAAAGCCAGTTAAGACCACATGGCTGATGAAGAAACTTTTTGCGGAGCACCCCAAAATGGCGGATGCGATGTTAAGACGTGCAGATAACTATAATCAATCATTAGAGTTTATTCGTAACCCTCCACCAGGAACACATGTTAGGGTAATTGCCCCACCAGATAATTTTCATGTTCAGCGCTTATCAATGCGACAATCCGTTTTACTAGAAGGGTATGAAATGGGACTGATTGAGGGGCGAGCGCATCTCACTAGTTTATCTGGTGTTCATGGTTTAGACCGGGAAAGCTGTCATTTTTGCGTTTGATTATAAAAGAGCCTCATCGTGAGGCTCTTTTTACTTAACGTTCAAAGGGTGATTTAGTTGACTTTATCCCAAGCCATCTCCCAGTGTGAACCTATTCCAGGCTCGTAATGATTTGCGCTTTCTTTCCACTGCATACAGTAACCAGAGTATGGGAAAGGTTTACATTGATAAATGCCCCCGTCGCTGGCAAGCACTTTTGTGCCCGCCGTGTAGCTAGATAGTCCTTCAGGGAAGACAAAATCGTACTCATCAGATGGTGGTGGAGTAACTGACTCTTCTTTTAAGTGAAAGTCGAGTGTTTGCTGATCCACCAAGTTGCCATCTTTATCCTTAATACGTGTTACGAGCATATGGTGACCCGGCTCCGATTTACTTAAAGCGAGCGATATCGCCTCTACCGAGCCGTCTTTCATTTCGTTTGCCCAACTTGCAAGTGGTTCGCGATGGTGATTGTAAACGGTGAGTTCTGCATTTAAATCGCCTTCAGCAGTTAGTGTCAGATCCAACGTTGTCGGTGTTGACTCAATGATATATTCGTCTGCTAAGCCATCTACTGTGAGTGAGTATTCTGGAACAGGAGTTTCAATGTTATAGCCGATCTCTACTCGCTCAAGGCCGCTATTTGCTTGCAGATACACCGGATTAGTACCATAAACAGGAGTGAATTTATCCTCTGCATACTGCCCGGCTTGCAGTTTTGCTTGTTCTTGGTTTAGCTTAGTCGCGAGTGCGTAAGACCAGTTTTTCGCTTGGCCCATTGCTGCATCGGTAATTTCTAGTTCAGTTCTATACGCTATGTTTTCACCTGCTTGATCAAATACGCGCGTATAAACCGAATCCCCAATATTTAAATCCATTGTAGGAATAATTTGACCGCCTTGCTTCCAATCTGGAATAACGGGACTGTCACCATCAAATTTCACATCGATCACGTTATAAAATGAGGCTGCAGTGTCGCCAACATCCCATACTGCCAGGATGACATGGTATCCCTCGCGAGTAGGCACATTACATTGATGGCTTACCTGTTTCGGGGGTTGAACCATATTGCCGTCGACGACACAGAAAGGAGTTAGATCAAAAGAGTCTCGTGATAGTGAAGCGTTTGGGTTCCAATCAGGCTTGGTGATGTAATATTTCCAGTCGCGCGTCACGTGGTTAGCGGTAAATGTCCATTCAAAAGTTTGTGTACCTGCTTGAATAGTGCGTTTTACCCAACGGTCGGCAGTTTGCTCATCAAGGGCAGCTGCTAAAGCGGTTTCGGCACTCGCTATTTTACCATCGCGAGGCCCTGTTTCGGGAAAGCCATCAGGGCCTTCAACGCTTTGCGGTTCATATTGAATCGCACCGCAGTTATTATTTTTTTCGTTAGTATCTGGCGTTGGATACTTACATAGTGCCGAGCGACTTGCAGCGACACCACCATTGGTTTCTGATACATAACCGTGAGCCGCAGCACCTGAGCTAATGCTTGCAAGTGCTAACGCGAGTACGGATTTGGTTGGAAATGATTTCATCACATGTCCTCTGTTATGGCTGACAAACTAGTGTCACACCCCGGCGCATGCTGAGCATAAAGCAACGCTACAGAAATTGGACTTCTGTAACACTGCGTCATGGTAACCCCGCTATCATGAGCATTCTTTTAGATTTTTAAATGCTGACAGACCGGAAGCTTTGCGTCCCACCCTTTCGAATGGTTTGCCGAAATGTGATTGAGCAGCCAAAATTTAGCTTAAGAATTTACATGTGGAAAAGTAAACGTCACTGACATGGAATCCTGTTCTCAAATTGAAAGATAACGATATCTTAACCTCGTCAATATTGTGCAGTGTCGTATTGCAAGGTATTGATTTTAATTTTGTTTTTATCCTTTTTATAGTCATGGTGAATGAGTGGGGGTGGGGATAAGTGGAGAGGAATCGTGCTAAGGGTGGAAGAAGTTCTGTCTAAAGGGCGGAGTGTACCGCCCTCTGGATGGTGTTATTTCGGCATAATGACAGTATCAATCACGTGAATGACACCGTTTTTAGCTTTCACATCGGTTGCGATGACATTTGCATCGTTAACCATGACTTTATCGCCCATGGTTTTAATCATCACATCTTGCCCCTGAACCGTAGTCGCTTTGTCTAGCTTAACAACATCGGCAGCCATCACTTTCCCTGGGACGACGTGATAAGTCAAAACAGATACTAACTTGTCTTTGTTTTCCGGCATTAAGAGCATGTCGACTGTGCCGTCTGGCAGTTTTGCAAAAGCGTCATCCGTTGGTGCAAAAACAGTAAATGGGCCTTCCCCTTTGAGAGTGTCAACCAGGCCCGCTGCTTTCACCGCAGCAACAAGCGTATTGAAAGAGCCATTTTCAGCGGCAACGTCGACAATATCGGCTTTCATCATGCCATGCTCATGAGCCTGAACGGGAAGCATAAAAGATAATGTCGCCATCAGTGTCGCCGCGATAACTAAGATACGTTTGAACATAATGTGTTCCTTACTAGTTGAGGGTACAACGGGTTCCCTGGAGTGTGTTTGCATTTGTACGCATCGTGATTGAAAGATGATCATCGCGTCCTACTTTCTTTTGAGGGTCTAACATGTCGCGCAAGAATTCGTCTGCCTTCTTGTTTCACATCAGCTCGTTTCCGCCACGTCCATAAGCGCTCTCTTGCTGCCTTAGCTGCTTTGTCTGGTGCGATAATAGGTGCAAGGTAACGGCTATCTGGCTGCAATTGATACATGACAGCTTCCATCTGGGTCATTGTCCAGGGCTCGAATAAAAGAGGGGGAGGAACCATTTGTAACTCAGGTACCCACTTGTAGATGAACGTACCGTTAGGATCATGTTCTTGGGCCTGCTTGATCGGATTATAAATACGGATTGTGTTAGTCCCGGTTACTCCTGCTTGCATTTGGAATTGTGGGTAATGAATTCCAGGCTCAAAGTCGAGAAACAGTTGCGCTAAATGCGTTACACCTACTCGCCAATCCATGTTCATGTGGTGAGTAAGAAAGCTAACCAGCATGGCACGCATGCGAAAGTTAATGTAACCAGTGTGGTGCAAACAGCGCATGCAGGCATCAATCAAAGGTACGCCAGTATGCCCGGATTTCCATGCTGCTAACTTTTCTTCATCGAAAGTACTACTTTGTTTAATCAATGGTTCGTAAGCCCGATTAACGCAGTAAAACTCCATGTCGTATTCCGATTCGAATTTTTGGATGAAGTGACAGTGCCAATGAAGCCGTGAAGACAATGCAATTAAGCTGCGACGAAACCCAGCGACTTGCCAGTGTTTCAAAAGGTATTGATAAACTTCACGCAAGGATATGTTACCCCAAGCGAGATATGGAGAAAGTCGAGTACAGGCTGTGCGTGAGGCTGTGGGACTAGAAATGCTTCGATAGTAATCACGACCTCGACGATGGAAAAAGTCCTCTAGTGTTTTCCAAGCGAGCCGGCTTCCTCCCGTTTGCATTCCTTTGCATTTTGATAGCCAGGATGATGGTGGCGAAAACGAACAGCCGAGAGCTTCTGCATCCAATGAATGCAATAAGTCGGTTTGGAGCTCAATAGGGCTTATTGAGGCTCTCATGACAGAGTCCCAATGTTTGTCCCAACCTTGCCGGTTTATTGCACCTCTGATTACAGCACCGTGTTCGAATTCAAACCAGTCGATGTTCTGCTCATACAGCCAAGCGGCAACTTGTCGGTCTCGTTCAAAGGTGCAGTTGAGTCCTATTTCTTGGTGAGAAAAAACAGCGTTGATTTGATATTGCGCTTGAATTGATTGGAAACATGCTAAGGCATCGTCAAACAGCACCGTGATTCGATGCCCATACGCTTTGAGCGTTTCATCCATGTCTTGCAGTGATTGCCAAACAAATCGCCAGTGGCGCTCAGAATAGTGTGGGTTGTTCAATAGCAATGGTTCAACAATATACAAAAGCACAGTTGGGTGCTTTGTTGATAATGCTTGAGTTAGTGGTTGATGGTCAGTCAGCCTTAAATCTCGCTTTAACCACACGACATTGATTGTTTGCATCGGAATCCTCTTTGTTTCCGATGTTGTACGCAAGTAAACCGAAGAAATCTCATCCAATGATCGGTTTTATTCTACAAAACGTAGAGGTAACTTTCAGGGAGGTGACACATGGCAATACCATTGAGTAAGTTACAAAAATACTTCTATGTAGACAAATTGGTCATTCATTCGCTTGATCTCGCATTGTACCAGGCATCTGTCGTGATTGATGGAGAAGCGCAATTTATCACTGATGACAACGGTATCTTTTTGAGGGCTCATTCCCTGATCGAGATGCAAAAGAAGTGCAGGAATATCAAAGCAAATAAGCAGGTTCTAGTGCATCAAAGTGCTTATGATGAAATGGTGGGGCTACCCGAAGGCAAAAGAGACAATCAACTAGAGGTATTGGTGAGGGATACAAAATTGTATTGAAAGAGTATTGGTGCGTAGTAAAAGCGAGCCACCTTACGGCAGCTCGCTAAATATAAGGAGAGTTGGGCTTAGTCTTGTTTACGCTGCGCTTCTTTTTGCGCGTACTTAGCGGCACGTCGAGCTTCTCTTTGCTTGGCACTTTCACCACCAACATGCTGCTCGCCTCGCTGCTCTGCAAGAACAATTTGTTTTTCACGCTCGCGGAATCGAGCAATTTGTTCTTCTGAGTGTGTGCCGTGACATTTTGGACAGCTCACGCCTTGCTCGAACAATTCTGACTGTTTGTCTTCTTCAGTGATCGGTAGACGACAAGCGTTACATAAATCGTAATCTGCTTTTTCTAGCTGGTGGTTCACGGCAACACGACCGTCAAATACGTAACAATCGCCTTCCCACATGCTCTCTTCTTGAGGAACTTCTTCAAGATATTTAAGAATGCCGCCTTCTAGGTGGTAGACCTCATCAAAGCCCTGTTCTTTCATGTAAGCCGTTGATTTTTCGCAGCGGATACCACCGGTACAGAACATCGCAACTTTCTTGTGTTTTGCCGGGTCCATGTTTTCTTTTACATAGTCTGGGAATTCACGAAAGGTTTCAGTATTTGGGTTTACAGCGCCTTTGAATGTCCCGATCTCGATTTCGTAATCATTACGTGTATCGACAACAAACACTTCAGGATCAGCAATAAGATCGTTCCACTCTTGAGGTTTCACGTAAGTACCCACTACGTGGCGAGGGTCTATACCTTCAACACCTAATGTTACGATCTCTTTTTTCAATTTCACTTTGGTGCGATTGAATGGCTGGGTCTCAGAATACGACTCTTTGTATACGGTGCCAGTCAAACGAGGTTCGTTGTTTAGCCACTCCAGTAGCGTATCAATACCTGCACGATCAGATGCAACAGTACCGTTGATACCTTCACTTGCCAGTAGTAATGTTCCGCGAATATGGTGTTTTTCCATCAACGCAAGTAATGGCTCGCGTAGCTCTCGATAGTTATTCAGCTCAACAAACTTGTACAGCGCACAAACTACATACTGACTCATGAGGTTTCCTTTAAAAATACAGGTGGTCAACGACCTTAAAATTTTAGCGGCACGAAGTATACCTGACTAAACTAGTCGGAAATACGGACAAATTATACGGATATTATGAGTAGGCGGGGCCTGGCGGTCTTTGATAGGGGGAGCATGTCCGCAGGTGAAGCCGATATGTGTTCAAATTATAAGCATT
This sequence comes from Vibrio sp. 1159, assembly GCF_033340395.1. Lineage (NCBI taxonomy): Bacteria > Pseudomonadati > Pseudomonadota > Gammaproteobacteria > Vibrionales > Vibrionaceae > Vibrio > Vibrio sp. 1159. The sequence goes on from NZ_JAWOWL010000021.1 coordinate 7,268, forward strand.
AATTATAGTGAGTTAGGTAGGTTGGAGCCGATACTTTTGGCTTAAATTTATGCTGTTATTCTGTTTTAGGCCCTTCAAAAAAGTTAGGCGCAAGAAGCACCAAATAATCACCGGAGTCATTGACAAGGAAAGGACATGTCGCAGTTTTATACATGAGGTGGTGAGGGATAAAGGTTTAGGGACAAAGAGTGAATGACTGATCGCCATTGTTCATAAACCGCTATAAAACGCCTTTTCACCACATACTGAAAAGGCGTTTTTCTAACGTCTGCCGTGCTTATTTCAACGTAGCTGCGGTCTGTTTGCCCATGGCGATGAGCCTGTCGAGAATACGTTCACCGTCGGCACGTAAGCCGTTGTGCTCGTACTCATTGGTGATCCACGCTTTTGAGTTTGGTATTAACGCGAGCGTCTCTCGGCTGATATCCATTTCAACAAACATATCATCGGCGTAAACGGCGCAACTGACAGGCACTTTGTTCTGAGCCAGTTGTGTTTGATCGTACAGCGCAGTCCAATCTTTTTTCGCTGCCAATATTTCTGCGGCGTCTTTTAGTGGTTTGAGGTTAACGTATTGGTCGAACATCCATGGGAAGACCATTTCCCCCGTAAAGTAAAATGGCTTGCCAGATTCATAATTAAACTCTGATCGGGTTTGGCGAACGCGGTGCGCACTCCAATTCGACGCGAAGCTTTGGCAGTAAATCGATTCATGCAAAATGGCGTAGATCGGGTTGGTTTGGAAGTTTTGCTGCGCCAACATATCGTTTAAGAACTCATAACGAAGTTGTGGTTTGCCGTTCACTTCAATCAACGCGCTTTCTAGCCAATAGTAAGTTGGTAAGAAAGTATCACTCACACCAAAGTTGATGCCGATTTGTTGAAATTGCTCCACTGTGAAGCGTTGACCATTTGGTAGGTACTCTTCATTTTCCAGCAAGTGATTCGCAATGTTTTGGCAAAGTTGTTGCGCATTGGGAAATTGTTGGAAGAACGCTTGGTTTTTCTCCATGGTGCGTTTGAAAGTGGCTTCATACACATCGTCGGCATGACGTGAGACTGATGGCACGCCACCTGTGATGTAGCTTTGTAGCAAGCTGTCTGGGAACAAAGACAAATAGGTGAGGGAGCAAAACCCACCAAAGCTTTGACCTAAGATCGCCCATTTTTCGACGCCAAATTGCTCACGAATGTATTCCGCGTCGCGCACGATGTTATCCGCTCGGAAGTGGCTCAAGTAGTCTGCTTGTTGCTCTGGCGTGAGGTGAGCAAGCGTCTGGTGATTAATTACGCTGCTGTTGCCCGTACCGCGCTGGTCGAGAAGCAAAACTCGGTACTCTTGCAGCGCGCGTTTTACCCAGCCGTTATTGCCGTTTTGACGCGGAGAGGGAAAGCCAGGTCCGCCCTGAAAGTAAACCAACCAAGGTTTGGTCGATTCTTCCTCGCCAACTAGGCAAACCGCACGGGCGAAGACTTCAATGGTGCCTTTGCTCGCGTTTTGGTAATCCAGAGGAACGGTAAAACTGTGGGGAGTGTAATGCAATCCTGCGTCGATAAATGATTGAGCGTTCATTGTTATCTTTATTTCCTTATTGAGGGGTAGCGCTACTTTACTGCGAATGGCGCGAAGAACCAACGCTATTTCCCAATTGCCTCTTCAGTTCTATACCTTGGTCAAATCAATGTAAGTTCAAGAAAATGAAACGATTAGCGACTGGTGCAATTGGTTGAGTGAGCTATGCTCAATAGAGTTGCGACAAAGTAAGAGCATGGAGGAAGTCGGATGAAAGTGTCACTGGCTCGATGGACAATTGTGACTTGTTTAATAAGCGTACCTACTTTTGCCGTTGTTACGCCCAACCCACCTCAGTTACAGGCAAAAGGCTACGTATTAATGGACTTTCAATCCGGTGCCATTATTGCCGAGTATAACGGGCGAGCAGGCCTTGCTCCGGCGAGTTTAACCAAGTTGATGACCGCTTATGTAGTTGGACAAGAAATCAAAGCGGGGCGTTTGAAATGGGATGATGTTGTCACCGTGAGCGAAAACGCGTGGTCGGCCAAGTTTCCCGGTTCTTCTAAAATGTTCATCAAACCGAAAGATGAAATTAGTGTTGCGAACTTAATGCGCGGCGTGATCATCCAATCAGGAAATGACGCGTGCGTTGCACTGGCTGAGCATGTTGCAGGCAGTGAACGCGGCTTTGTTGCCTTGATGAATGGTTGGGCGGAGAAATTAGGACTGCAAGACACCTATTTTGTGAACTCCCATGGTCTTGATAGTGATGGCATCCAAACCTCACCAACCGATATGGCAAGACTCATGCAGTCGATCATCAGCGATGTTCCTGATGTGTACGCGCTATACAGTGAGAAAGTCTTCAAGTGGAACGACATTACGCAGTACAACCGCAATAAGTTGTTGTGGGACAATTCCATTGATGTCGACGGGGGAAAAACCGGCTACACCAGCAATGCCGGATACAGCTTGGTGAGCTCGGCCAAAGAAGGAAGAATGCGCCTTATCTCGGTGGTGATGGGTACGCCAAGTAAACAGGCTCGGATCAGCCAATCGAAGAATCTACTCAGCTATGGTTTTCGCTTTTATGACACCAAGCAAGTTGCTAAACAGGGGGAAGTTGAGTCTAAAGTTCGCGTTTGGAAGGGAAATGCTAATCAAGTTGAGGCGATCTTTGCTAAAGATGCCTATCTCACTCTGCCTCGTTCAATGACGGCTGGGCTTGATAAGAGTGTGGTGTTAAATGAACCGTTGATTGCGCCGATCGCGCAAGGAGATGAGATTGGTAAGGTCGTTTGGAAAAGCGATGACAGTACCGTGGCGAGTTATCCCTTGGTCAGCAGCCAAGCGGTAGAAGAGGGCTCGTGGTTCGCTCAGCTTTGGGACAGTCTGGTGCTGTGGGTGAAATCGTTCTTTAACTAGAATAAAAACGAGCAGAAGTGTCTTTCTGCATTTTTTTGTTGATGGCCGCCCAGCTAAACGCTGGGCGGTGTTTTATTTAACGGTTTATTCCGACAAGGTGATGATTGGTAAATCGTCCCAAATCTTACTTTCATCCGATGCGCCACCGGAGAAGTTCCAAGGGCCTTTGTCTTGTTCTAGCGGACGGTAAGTTGCCGAAAGGCCGTCTAAGTCCCAAGTCGTGACATAGAAGCGGATACCATCGAGCGAATCTGGGCGGCCCAGCGCGTCACTCGCAAAGTCCATCGAAATAGTGTTATTGGCTTTGTCTACTGTCACTGTTGGTGCTGGCGTGACCGCTTCTCCCCATGTCGTCGCATTTGCTCCTTTGGTGTTGTAAATCGAACTTTGCCAGCCAAAAACAACCGCATTACGACTCCAGGTTCCGCTTGGCATAGAAGCGTTGATCTTCGGTAGCTCAGACAAGTTAGTTGCGGCTTCTTCAGGTAAATCAATAAAGATGGTGAAACCTACGTGGTCGAAGCCGTTTGGTGGCAACCAAGTGTCGGTGATGTTGTCCATAGTGAAGGTCAAACGTACGTTACTGCCAACGGTAAATACCTCAGCTTTGTTGATTGCGAGTTGGCTATTGTTTTTATCGAATGTTGGATCCGTTGGTAGCGAATAGTTACCGTTAGGACCGCCCATGCCATCTTGCGCATCACCCGCGTCATCAATAGTGTCGTCTGGCGTGTTTGACCAGCTTAAGTCCGACACAAAGTTAACATCTTCAATGCCAGCTTTTTTCTCAGTAGAATAAATCGCGAAGCGGTGTTGTTGTTCGCCAATTGCAAAGTGACGAGTCGACAGCGTGACACTAAACTGACCATCAGCGCCTGCAGTAATGGCTTGCGCTGTTTCTAAGTTACCATCGACGACAAGGTTCAACTTCTCGTTGGCGTTCGCACTACCCGCGATAACAATATCACCAGTGATGGTTTTTCCTTCCCAATCCTGCGCCAGTTGTATGTTGAGGTCTGGGGTATCTACCGATTGGGTATCGTTAGTTTTTGAGTAAATCACGGCAGATTTGGCTGGTAGCTCAAGGGTTACGTAACCGTTTTCATCTGCGATTAACTGCTCTGGAGCGTCTACCCAGTTCGACATGATTTGTTGTTTGAAGACGGTGCCACCAACTTGTTCTACATCGAGTTGGTTCATCAACATTGGAGAGTTAGATGTGTTCATTACCACTAAGACTTCGTCGTTATCCAAAGTGCGGGTAAAGGCGAACACGCCCGCGCCCGCTTTATCGCTGCCAATCACTTTCATTTCGCCGCGTGTCATGACTTTGTTTTCAGTGCGTAGCTTGGCAAGTTCTTGAATAAACAAGTACATCTCACTGTTTTGGTCGAATGAGTCTACGTAGTTGCCATCTTCACGATACCCTCCGGCGAACATCGCATCACGCGCCGCTGACATCGCTTGCTCTGTACCTTGGTAAATCACAGGGATGCCCGGCACTGCCATCATTGTGATCAGAGCTTGCTTCATATCGTTGACACTGCCTTGCGATAGAAAACGTGGCATATCGTGGTTATCAATGAAGTTCGGCATGATGTATGGATTCGGGAACATGTCCATCATTTTCTCAAGACGGAAACGTAAATAGTCGGTCGGTTGCCCTGATGCAAATACGCGCGTCATGGTCGCTTGCAATGGGAAGTTCAGTACCGAGGTTAGCTGTTTCGGCGAGCCACTTTCACCGATGTAAGTCAGCATCTTCTCTTCGCCTTCGGTGTGGTAGGGCGTAGATGTTTCGAATACTTCACCAAAAGTGAGGAAGTTGTCACGACCAGTATCAACCGCTTGCGTCATCACACCATCGTCGGCGTGTAGGAAATCGTTCCAGAAATCGTGTTCAACAAACTTCACCGTATCGATACGGAATCCGTCGACGCCGACTTCGCGAATCCATTTTCGGTAGCTCTCTTTTAGATAAGCGCGTACTTCAGGATCGGACGTATTTAGATCATCCAGATCCGACAGTTGCCAGGTTTTTTCTTGGACGGGATCGTTGTGGTCGGTGATGCTTGGCGTCCAGTGGTAAATGCCAGTACCGTCTTCTTTACACTCATTCATGTTGAGCGGATAAGGCAGTTCTTGCCCTGCTGGCAGCGCATTTTCAATCAAACGGAAACCTTGGCAAGGTAGGCTAGGGTCGTAATAGTATGGGTCATCGTAAGTGAAGAAGTTACCTACGTGGTTGGTCACGATGTCTTGAATCAAGAACATATTACGAGCGTGCACTTCTCGCGCTAACGCTTGGTAGCTTTCCATGTCACCAAAGTGCTCATCCACTTTTTGGAAATCACGCGCCCAGTAGCCATGGTAGCCGCCGTAGTTTTGCTCGGCATCCCACCATTGGTTTGCCACTGGCGGTGTAATCCAGATAGAGGTAGCGCCTAGGTCTTCGATGTAGCCCAGTTTGTCACTGACACCAACCAGGTCTCCACCACTGAATTTCTTGTCTGAGGTAGGATCGTATTCATTCTGACCTTGATCGTTAAGCGTGTTGTCGCCGTCGTTAAAACGGTCGATCATCAAGAAGTAAATGATCTGGTCTTGCCAATCAGGAGATGCCACGTGGCTTCCTGTATCGGTTGGCGTAGTTTCATCGCTACCACAGCCAGAAAGAGCTAGGGCGATCGCTATAGGGAGTATTTTTATTTTATTCATAGGGTTAGGTAAGGTTTCAAACACGGTTTTTGTCTCCGTTGTGCAGCAATGCGGAAACGATAAATCAAAGGTTTGAAATTGAGAGTGTCATTTCACGCCAAAAAAGACGTGAAATGATGTCACGAAGAGACGATTTTGATCTGACCGACAGTTTTAATTGAGCGGTTGCACAATAGGATATTGTATCGGGTAATGCTCTTTCGCGAGCTCGTTGCCGGATTCATCATAAAGGCGGAAACGGCACTGCTTTGTAGTTTGAGTGAGCGATAATTGCAGCACCCAACAAGCATAATGTAGCGAGTGTTTGGTTAAGCGCATTGCGTGAGGTGTGGGGTCATCATCGGCGTAACAGTCAATCCTCGCAACGTTTTCAAGTCGGCATGCCAGTTCGATAAAGAGCGTATATTGCGCCCCAATGTTAATAAGTTGCCGAGTCGGGACAATATATTCCGTTGCGCCAATTAAAAGCCCCTTAGAAACTACATAATCACGCTGGTGGTTATTCTCAATGTAACGCTCCCCATCGACTTCGTAACACAGGCGAAAGGTAAGGGGATGCGCCACCGGAAGTTCGGTCGTTGCCCAGAGTTCGGTGCCATGACTTAAAAAACGCTCGAAGAAGGCGGGGTAGCGCCGCCATGCGCCATCACGGTCACGGCATTCTACCGAGACCACTTTTTCAAACGCAATATTGTCCACTTCCATCCAGATTTTGCCGACAGGTTGGTCGATGTGGTTATCGTCGAAGGTATTGGCTTTGGCGTAGTACAAGCGGATCGGTTGCTGATTTAGCTGAGTTTGGTTATCCAAACATTGTTGGCGATACTGCATGGGTGAAAACGGATACCAACGACGAAAAGTGCGGTGAAAGTTCGATGGTTCTTCGTAACCAAGTTGATAGGCGATTTGCTGCGTTGTGAGTTGGGTGTCGGCAAGCAAAGTGAGTGCTTGCTTTCTTTTCGCGAAATCAACGCATTGAGAGTAGCTCATTTGCTTCTCTTGCAGTCGACGTTGCAAGGTGCGTTTGGAGACGCCCAGTTGCCTTGCCGCTTGCTCTAACTTGAGCGCGTAATTGCTGTTTTTGATGAACAAGGCGTTCAAAACACTCAGTAATTCTGGTTGCTCAATTGGCTGGTGAGAAAGCAGCAAATAAACATGTTTCACCAGGTCAAACACGCTTGAACTCGTTTTAGAATCTCGCGTTTCCCTTAGAAAAATATCGGCCGCGAGTGGATTGCTGGCTTGAATTTGTACCTGTATTGATTCGCTTAGCTCAAGCATTTCCAATTGCATTTTGAGCAAGCCAAACACCGACTCCGCCCAATTTGGCATATCGGCCGTTCTGCATTCGACTTGCAGATGGATTTGGGCATCACCATGTTGCAATGTGACGTACAAACGGCGGTCGAATAATGAAACACTTTTACTCCACCAAAGCAGCCCTTCTTGGAGGTTAGGCGCTTCTTTCAACATCATGCATTGCAAGGCAACCAACTTCTCAATGTGCCAATATTCGCCGGCAATTCGAAGGTGATTGTGACCGAGCTTTTTGCACAGAAAGGATGTAATAACGTTATCTTGAGGCAGCATGAGTTGAGTTTGGTTGCGAGCAAACATGCATTATTGCTAAAAAGATGAAGAAGTTCAGTGAGAACGCTCAAAGCCTTTCTTATCGTTTTATTTTCAAATTTATTTTGAAAATGTTTTTAATCGAAATCGGTTTTTCCCTTTATCTCATGAGGTTATGCTGTTACACAGCTTAAGTTCATTAATTGGAGAACCTCATGGATATCGTACAAGCTGCAAAATCTCGTTACTCAACGAAAGTGTTTGACCCAACGCGCAAGCTACCTCAAGAAAAAATCGACGCAGTTAAAGAGCTGATTCGTTTTAGTCCATCGAGTGTAAACTCTCAACCTTGGCATTTCATTCTGGCAAGCACAGAAGAAGGCAAACAGCGCATCGCTAAAGCGGCGCAAGAGAACTACGCGTTTAACGCGGCGAAGATTCTCAATGCTTCTCACGTATTGGTGTTTTGTGCAAAAACAGGCATCGATAACGACTACATTGAAGCGCTAATGGTGCAAGAAGAAAAAGATGGTCGATTCCCAACTGAAGAAGCGAAAGCGGCTGTGCGCGGTGGTCGTAGCTACTTTGTAAACATGCACCGTTTTGATCTGAAAGATGCGAACCATTGGATGGAGAAACAAGTTTACCTCAACGTGGGTACGTTGCTGCTGGGAGCTTCGACGCTAGAAATTGATGCAGTGCCAATTGAAGGGTTTGATCCCAAAGTGCTGGATGAAGAATTTGGCTTGCGTGAAAAAGGTTACACCAGCGTTGTGATCGTGCCGCTGGGCTACCACGCGGAAGATGACTTCAACGCGAAAACGCCAAAGTCTCGCTGGGACACAGAAACCGTATTCACCGAGATCTAATTCGAGCTTACTTACAGGTGACGTAGAACCCTGTAATCAATATATAAATCGCAAAAGAGTGATAAAACGATGATCCACTTAGTTGCAGAAGTGAAAGCCTACCCAGACAGCAAGGATCAGGTGGTGAATTTGCTTGCTGGTTTACTAGAGCCAACTCGTAAAGAAGAAGGCTGTTGCCAATACGAGTTGTATCTCGACGAAAAAGTTGATGGCCTATTTATGTTCCAAGAAATCTGGGCATCGCAAGAGGCCTTGGATAAGCATTTGCAAAGCCCGCATATGGCGACGTTTCTTGAAACATTGGAAGAGAATGATTGGGTTGAATATACCCAGATTCGTCCTCTTCGATTTATCGCCTAATGACAGAAGGTTGCCAGCACGTTGGCGCGTTGCTGGCAGCATTTTTGTTGGATAAAGTCGCGGAAAGTCCGAATCGTTGGCGTCAATAATCGACGATCGGCACATACCATGTAGAGCGGCACTGGGCCGCAATCCCACTCTGGTAACACTCGCACCAATCTTCCCTCGATTAAGTCTCGGCTAATGTCCATCAATGATTTATTCGCAATGCCTTTGCCTTTGATCGCTAACCGGTGTGGCAAGTCACTATCGTTGCTCAACAAGTTACCGCTGACCACGATTTGTTCTTTCTCGCTGCCACGCGTGAGCGTCCATTTGTTGTAGACCGAATCCGCGACCATGTAGCACAAGCAATTGTGTTGCGTTAAATCGGCAGGAGAGGTGAGTTCTGGATGTGTAGCTACGTACTCTGGCGATGCACATAATATCCGTTCGTTTGACCCACACAATGCCAATACGACCAGATTGGAGTCGGCCGGTTCGCCGTAGCGAATCGCAATATCGACAGGCTTGGTATACATATCCGTCAAGCTATCGGACAGCTCTAGTTTAATGGAAACATTTGGGTAGAGATCGATGAACTCATCCACCCAATCGAGCAACATATTGCGACCAAAATCGGAGGGTGCAGTAATGTGCAGCTGACCAGACAACTCCCCGCGCGCACTTGAGATCTGATCCAACCCCTCTTGCAATGTTGCCAACGCTTGCGTGGTTTTGTCTAAAAACAGTTCGCCCTCTGAGGTTAAACGCAGGCTTCGGGTGGAACGCACAAACAGTGGGAAACCGATTTGCCCTTCAAGACGCTTAATCGATGCGCTAATGGCGGCAGGTGTCATGTCCATGCTGTTAGCGGCTTTTGAAAAGCTGCCTTGGCGCGCGGTTTCGACAAAAATATTGAGGTCGTTGAGGGCTTTCATAATGAAAAGGGCTTTTAAGAAGTTTGGGCTACTATAGGGGAGAGTCGTAGGCCAATTCAAGGTTAAAACATTAGGTTGCACGGCGAGTTTGAGTTAGATTAGCGCGAAACTTCACTTTACCGGATCAATAGCATGAGCCAACAGCAGCCGAATAACCCACTTCACGGGTTGAGTTTAGAAAAAATCGTCACCCGACTAGTTGAACACTTTGGTTGGAATGGCCTGTATGAGCGCATTCGAGTGAACTGTTTTAAGAAAGATCCGTCGATCAAATCTTCTCTGAAGTTTTTGCGTAAAACGCAATGGGCAAGAGACAAAGTCGAAGCGCTGTACATCGAGACATTCTGCTAACCGCTCTATAGTCTGCAGCAAGCGGCAAGTAGATTCTTAGTCTCGCTATGGCTCGCTAGAATGACGTAGCTTTTCTTATCGCGTAGGCTAGAAGAGTCGCTCTGCTGTTACGTTTAAAGCGTGATTCAGAATCTACCCTCAGGCTTGTATTGAGTCTATTCATAGCTCTATGGGCCTACAGCAGCGGTAAGTAGATTCTTAGTCTCGCTATGGCTCGCTAGAATGACGTAGCTTTTCTTATCGCGTAGGCTGAAAGAGTCGCTCTGCTGATGCGTCTAAAGCGAGATTCCGGATGGTCACTTAGGCTTATCTGGAATCGCTTTTTTAGATGGTTTTGTAGAGGTCAGAGCCAAACTCGAACCGTCATTCTGAACTGCGAGGAACGAGCGTGAATCAGAATCTACCTTCAGATTGTATTGAGTTTATTCATGGCTTTATGGTCTGCAGCAAGCGGCAAGTAGATTCTTAGTCTCGCTTTGGCTCGCTAGAATGACGTAGCTTTTCTTATCGCGTAGGCTGGAAGAGTCGCGCTGCTGATGCGTCTCAAGCGAGATTTCGGAGGGTCACTTAGGCTTGTCTGGAATCGCTTTTTTAGATGGTTTTGTAGAGCTCAGAGCCAAACTCGAACCGTCATTCTGAACCGAGAGGAACGAGCGTGATTCAGAATTTACCCTCAGATTGTATTGAGTTTATTCATGGCTCTATGGTCTGTAGCAAGCGGCAAGTAGATTCTTAGTCTCACTTTGGCTCGCTAGAATGACGCAGCTTTTCTTATCGCGTAGGCTGAAAGAGTCGCTCTGCTGATGCGTCTAAAGCGAGATTCCGGATGGTCACATAGGTTTATCTGGAATCGCTTTTTTAGATGGTTTTGTAGAGGTCAGAGCCAAACTCGAATCGTCATTCTGAACCGCGAGGAACGAGCGTGATTCAGAATCTACTCTCAGATTGTATTGAGTTTATTCATGGCTTTATGGTTTGCAGCAAGCGGTAAGTAGATTCTTAGTCTCGCTATGGCTCGCTAGAATGACGTAGCTTTTCTTATCGCGTAGGCTGGCAGAGTCGCGCTGCTGATGCGTCTCAAGCGAGATTCCGGATGGTCACTTAGGCTTGTCTGGAATCGCTTTTTTAGATGGTTTTGTAGAACTCAGAGCCAAACTCGAACTGTTATTCTGAACAGCGAGGAACGAGCGTGATTCAGAATCTACTCTCAGATTGTATTGAGTTTATTCATGGCTTTATGGTCTGCAGCAAGCGGTAAGTAGATTCTTAGTCTCGCTATGGCTCGCTAGAATGACGTAGCTTTCTTATCGCGTAGGCTGGAAGAGTCGCGCTGCTGTTACGTTTAGCGAGGTTTCGAATGATTCACTTAGGCTCATTAGAATGACGCTAGTTTTCTTATTGCGTAAGTTGGAATGGTACCTCAGCATCATTCCCGATAGCGATGAAGAAGCGCTGTCGGGAACCTCGCCTTTAATCTCTCGTTTCTTGCTACTCCAAATGATGCGTACTACCCACGGTTCCTTCCAAGTCTAAAATCGACTGGCGAACGTGATCTGGAATCGCAGCTTTAACGTTGTTCTTAAAATCAAACATCACACCAGTGGCGGTCGCGATGGTCGCAATTTTCCCCCACTTCTTACTCAGCACTTGGTACTCCATTGTGATGCGATCTTCTTGCATGTCGATTACGCGAGAACCGACTAATAGCGTGTCTGGGTAAGTAACAGGCAATTTGTAGCGGCATTGAGTCTCGCTCAGTACTGGCCCAATTTGCGAGGTCTGCAGGTCGACCAGCAGGTTAATTTTGTTGAAGTAATCTAAACGTGCGGTCTCGAAGTAGCGAAAATAGACCACGTTATTAACGTGTTGCAGAGCATCCATTTCACCCCATGCGACTTTTATCTCTGTGATAACGGGAAAGTCCTTTAACAGTGTGTCCATTTCTATTGCTCCTTTTTCATCTGCTTTGCCACAAATTGCGACGCGACTTATCACTTTGAGCATTTATTCTAGATGTAATCATTTAATATGTAATAAAATTGTTTTTAAAATGTGAAATGAAATAGTGGTTTGATTATGTAAACTAGAAACTTTACATAATCGAGTTGAAGGCGTAAGTTTAACTAAGAGTAACCAGATAGGAGGTGTCTCATGATTGAACTCAAAGGTTTCAACCTCGCAAGAGTTGAGAAACGCATTGATTGGACAGGTGAGCTGTTCAGTTTGAGAATATCTGGCGCGCCTCTTTCATTTAAAGCTGGCCAATTCACCAAGCTTGCTTTGCTTGATGATGAAGGTAAGCCGATCAGCCGTGCTTACTCTGTGGTTAATGCGCCAAGCGAGCAATTCGATTGGTTGGAATTTCTAATAGTAGCCGACCCTCAAGGACAACTTTCTCCACGGCTCCAAAAGCTTAAATCTGGTGATAGCATTTATGTCGGTGCCACCGCACATGGCGATTTAATCCATGACTCTATTCCTAAACAGGCTCATGACCTGTGGCTGCTATCTACAGGTACGGGGATTGGACCGTTTTTGTCGCTGCTGGATGATATAAACCTACCGCCTCACAATGAGCGCATTGTGCTGGTTCATGCCGTTCGTTTCGAAAAAGATCTGGTTTATAAATACCTTATTGAACAGCTTCAGCAACGATATGAAGGCCGATTAAAGTATATACCGATAGTCAGCAGGGAAGTGGTTGACGGTAAATTACAAGGCCGAATTCCTGAACTCATCGAATCGGGTTTACTGTCCAACGCCGCTGATGCGCCATTCTCAGCTCAGCGTAGCTTTGTCATGATGTGTGGGAATCCACAAATGATCAAAGATACCGTGCCCGTTTTACAAGAGCTAGGCTTGGAAAAGTATCGCCATCAAACTGGGGGAAATATCATTTACGAACGTTACTGGTAGCGTTTTGTTAAATTGATACGGTTATGCTCAAGATGTAATGATTACTTTTGAGATACGATCGCGATTTAGTATGTTCTTAGTTGAATATTATGTTGGCAATACCTAAACTGCGCTCACCATTGCGCGTCTGTACACTCAGTCATTCTCGCTTAACCAATTACATTGAGGTGACTGAAGTCCATGTATGCTTTTATCGCGAGCAAGCAACAGAGAATCATTGCTGGTTTTATCGACCTGCTCTTTGCGATGGTGGTCGTGTTAATCATCGCATTGAGTATTAACTCTTTTCTTAACGACTTTCAGCTCTCTTTAGCAGATAACCTCACGCTTGTTCGTGAAACTCAGGCGTTTTACTTGCTTTCTTTACCAACGGTTTTAATGATCAACTGGAATGCATTGAGTCATGGGCAAACCATTGGTATGCGCATGATTGGTATTAAAGTTGTAATGAAAAATGATAGTAAGGCAACGAAAGTTACAGCAGGGTTAAGGCTTGTTATTAGCTACTTGCTGGAGATGCTCATTCCGGGGATCCCGTTGGTAAATTTGGCATTGTTGTTCTTTCATCCGGAGCGACGATTGTTGCATGACTTGATCGCCAATACTAAAGTTGTCCAAGCTTCCTAATTTTTGATCAAAAAAGCCACGTGAAGTGGCTTTTTTAATATCGATAAAGTTAACCAGATTTACTGTTGATTAACATATTTCTTAAAGCGAGCTTTGGTTTCTGCGTCTGCTTTTTGGTACCAGAAGTGCAGCATCTCTTCAGCTGTCGAATCCGCTTTAACCGCAGTTGCTCTCACTTGCTTCATATCCGCAGGAACCTTTGCAGGAAGCGTGACTGGCTGCATGGTTGCTGCGCCAGCAAAAGCCACGGCTGCTGCACCGCCAGCTTGGTTATAATCTTCGATTTCACGCACGTAATCACGACCGATTTGCATACCCGGTTTGAGCAACTTGTCCTGGTCAACCGCGATTGCGTTGCCAGAATCATCAACCAGTTTCCAATCTAAGTCTTTGATCTTCTCTTCCGCATCACGTAGGTTGCGGTATTCTGGCATTTGTAGAGTGAGTTCGGCATTGGTCGCGTCAAATCGTGTAACGATAACATCGCTTTCAACACTTAAACGGTCATTACCTTGGTTGAAGTAAGGGGCGAAACGAAATACGACTTGGTTAAGGCCATCAGGTAACGTCAGTGTTCTTTCAGAGGCGAAAAAACCACCAGAAAGATCTGCTTTTTCACCGTTAGCCGCCAATACTGAAACGTTGTCAGGAACACTCACGGTTACATCTGCGAATGCCATGCCACTCATTGCGAGAGCAAGCGCACAAGTTAAAGGCTTGATCAATTTCATTGTTTTTATCCTAAGCAAATTAGTGGTCATCGAGAGTGCATCGTTCATTGCCCGATTGCAACTCCCAAGTGTAATAAGTATGAAAATTTAACAAGAACGTCATTTTTATCGCATTTATTACGACGAAACTGTGATCCAAATAGAATCAAACCGCTGAAATGCAGCGGTTTGATATCATAAGTTATAGATTAAATTTCTTTCTAACTTATTGATTTATTAAATGCCAGCACCGTGTCCAGGTTCTGATTGGTCATCAGAAGCGTCTTGTTGTTCTGCCATTTCTTCTTGCTGTTGTGCTTTCTCAATGCTCAACCACCAAACAAATAACTCATACCAAATTGCTAGGATAACGGCACCTAAGAACAGACCAACGATGCCGTAGAAAAGCATACCACCGATGGCACCGAGCAGAATCACAGGCATTGGCACGTCGACGCCACGTCCCATTAACATTGGTTTGAACAGGTTTTCAGAAAGAGCCGCAACTACGACCCAAACAGTAAACATGGTTGCTGTTGAGGTGTCTTGGGTCATGTACATGAAGCCAATCACAGGTAGCACTGCGAGCAACGCCGGGAGCTGAGCGATACATAAGATCATTAGAAGCAGTGTGAGTAAACCTGCTGCCGGAACGCCAAATACGAAGAAACCAGCACCGATCAACAGTGCTTGAATCGCCGCTACACCGACTACGCCAAGCAGTACGCTTTTAATTGTCGCTGCGATAAGCGTGGTCCAGCTTTTTGCGTTTTCACCAGCGGTACGAATCGCGATGGTTCTTAGGCCTGATGCCGCAGATTCAGAGTACGTCATGAAACCTGCTGCAATAGCAAGTGACAAGATTGAAAGCAGTAAACTTCCCAATACGCCCCCCAGTGTACCCAGTAAAGATGTGAGTCCTGCCTTTATTTGTGGCATAAAGGTTTGAATCGCTTGCTCAAGATTAGTAGCGAATAGGGTCCACACTTCGTAGAGCTTATCACCCACGATAGGCCAATCCGCTACGGAAGGTTTTGGCCCTGGTATTTTCACTTGACCATTTTGTAGTACTTCAAGCGCGTGCGTTGCACCATCCACAATGGAGCCTGATACCATAACAAGTGGCGTGACAAGGAGGGCAATACCAAGTAAAGCAATGGTTGTGGCTGCCAGACCTCTGCGACCACCATATACACGCTGCAATTTTTGGGTAAGCGGCATTAAAGCGACGGCTATAATAGCGCCCCAAATAACCGGAAGTATGAAGGGTTTGATGATGTCGTACGTAAACATCAGCAAGACAAAGATCAAGCCAATGCGTATTGCTGATTCCACCATATTACTGATGAAAAGCTTACTGTCGATTTTTACCGATTGTTTATCCATTTTTGTTTACCTGATGATCAATGTTAGAACTGACGAGACTTGAAACAACAATCGCCATATAAAAAACACCTGTGATGGCCTCTAAATACACCACGACTTGAGCCAGTGGTGTTAGAGGACTAATGTCGCCATAACCGAGCGTGGTTAAGGTAACGAAACTGAAATACGCTGCATTGGAGAAGTTCTGCCCCCAAGAAATCGCTTCCATACCGGTAAAGGCTTCAGGCGAAAACTCAAGCAGAATGAGGTAGGCAATCGCCCACATCAGACCAAGTAGCAAGAAAAGCGCTACCGAGCCAATGACTTTGTTGCTGTTGACATGGCCGGTGAAAAGAATCTGTCTTGCGATGGATTTAAAAGTGCCGAAAAAGAACGCAAAGGTGAGGGCAAGCATCACCACATTCATCTCTCTGATGTCGAAAACGGTCTTGATCACAATCACAAGAACCCAAACACCAAACAGGCTGTAGAGGAAACGAGACCAGGTTTTGTCAAAGCGAAGGCTCGCAAAACAGACGATAAACGTCAGAACCGTGAAAGCCTGAAGTATGTGTTCAATCGTCCCTTCACCTACGACTTGTGCCATCGCACTCCCTAGCAACAAAATCACTAGTGCTAAGGTTAGATAGAAGAAGTTGTTTTCTTCATTAATATTTTTGAGGTTTTTACCAATGACCATGGCTCTTCTCACTTAGTTATTGTTCACTTTCTGCGGATGACTCTTTCATCACCATGATGGACGCAGAAAGCCCGAATCGAAGATCAACATCTTCAGGAAGTTCTTGTAGGGAGATTCGCACCGGAATACGTTGTGCTAAGCGAATCCACTGAAAAACAGGGTTTACGTTTGGAAGAAGGTTGTAGCCGACCGTGCCGTCTTTGGGCGCAATACCCCAACCAATCGAGTCAACCGTCGCGTCAATTGGCGTGTCTGGGTGAGACATCAAAGTGACACGCGCTTGGCTGCCAGGTTCGATTTGCGCAAGTTGGTTTTCACGGAAGAAACCAAATACCCAAAAGCTGTTTTTGTCGATCAGTGCGAGCAGTGGTTGGTTTGCGACCGCTTGCGTACCGTTTCTAATATCGAGGTTAGATACAAAACCATCGACGGTCGCATAAACTTTGGTAAAGCTGAGATTAAGGCGTGCTGATTTTAGTTGCTCTTCTGCAGATTTGATTTGCAGTAGCGATTCTTCGTAAGCGATTTCACGACGAATCAGATCCTTGTGAGAAACCGCGCCGCGGTCTTTCGCGCGAATATCTTTAAGGCGGTCGTATTCGATTTTTTTACCGCGAGAGCTAACAATGGAGCGCTCCAGTGCTACTTCGGCTTGAGACAAAGCAACTTCGTAAGTCGCAGGATCGATTTCAAACAGTAAATCGCCTGTTTTCACTTCTTGGTTGTCTTGCACCGCGACATTTACAATTGGGCCTGATACACGAGGAGCTACTTTGATGACGTTCGCGCGCACTTGGCCGTCGCGTGTCCAAGGGTTATTAAAATACTCTTCAAATTTTTGATAGCCGAGCCAAGCTGCGCCACCAAGAATGACAAGATTGAGTGCGATTACGAATAGTTTTTTCACTTGTTTGGCACCTAAAATTGAATGTAAAAGCTGTCGATGGCCACCACATAACCGACCATGATGGCAATAAACGTCAGAGACGGAAAAGCGATGAAGCGAGACAAACGTGTCTTGTTCAATATCATCACCGTTATCCACGTGGCCGTGACGGCGAGAAAGAGCACGAGTAGCGTAGGAGAAAAGTAAACGTCTCCCCAAGAGAGTTCATGAGGCATTACCGATCCTCCGTTTTGTTTTCATCACTGGTCTCAGCCGGAGTTTCGAGTCGCAAAGGCGGCAATACGCGGTTTTCTTCATTTAAATAACCATCCCAGTCAGTTCGTTCTGTCATTTGCTTGGCAATAGATTCACTGAGGAAGGGTTTGCCTGTTTGGGTTTGCCAGCCTCCACCGAGGGCTTTGTAGAGCGCGACAACTTGGTTCGCAACATTACCTTTGATCGTTGCGTAGCTGTCTTCTGCGCGGGTCATTTTTTCTACCGAGTTAAGCAGACGTTCGAATGAAATTTGTCCGTTTTCGTACTGTGTCATGGATATGTTGAACGCACGAATGGAAGAGTTGACCGATTGCAAGCGTAAATCTTTTTGCTGCAAATACAGGTCATACGCTTCGATTGCATTGGTGACTTCATTAACGGCTTGCAGTACCTTTTTGTTGTAGTTCGTCAGCGTTTCTTGGAAGCGAGCATCTTCGAAACGAATATTATTTTTCACGCGTCCGTATTGAAAAATATTCCAACTGAACGTTGGGCCAACCACCATGGTGAGCGAATCGCTAAAACTGAAACTGCTACCATCGGGAACCGTACTGTCGATACCGATGGAACCGAACAACGAAAAGCTTGGGTACAGAGCGGTTTCTGCCACGCCAATCTGCGCACTTTGCGCGCGAGCTTGCATCTCAGAGACTTGCAAATCCGGACGTCGCATCACTAAGTTAGCATTCACTTGCGTATCCAAAAGCGGTGGACGTGGCACAATGGAACGCTCGTCGGTACCCGATAGCGCCGATTTTCTGCCCGTCGATTTGAACTGGGCTTCGTACTCAGCGATTTGCTTGTGCATCCCATCCGACTGTAGCAGTCGATCTACTTCTTCTGGTAACAGACCCAGTAGCAAAGCCAACACAGTACGTGATTGCTTCATTGCCACTTCGAGGCTCGGTAACGCTGCTTTGGTGGTGTAGAGTTGGTTTTTAGCTTGTTGAACGTCCAATTCTGTAACGTTGCCAGAGTCGAACTGCACCTGAGTAATACGTACGACACGCTCTTGAATCTCTATGTTGCGGCGAGACAGCAAAATACGTTCTTGGAATGTGCGATAGTTGATGTAATTGCGCGCCACTTCGGCGGTTATGGTGACCATGATGTCGTGATACGATGCGATGGATGCGTAGTAACCCGCTTCTGCCGACTCAATACCGCGAGCATACTTGCCCCAAACATCCATTTCCCAAGCAGCATCAAACGACAAAGTGGCGTTATTCACGCCCTGATCATTTACGTAGGCACGCGCTAGGTTTCCTGACACGGTTTGAACTTGTGGGTATTGCAAGCCCGTCGAAATACCAAGCAATGAACGTGCTTGGACAATTCGTAGCCCTGCGGCTTCTAAATCGAGGTTTTGTTTGCTCGCCAACTCAACCAGCTGATTAAGAGTCGAGTCATTAAATTGCTGCCACCATTGTTGTAGCTGTTGCTCTGATTGCTGCGTATCTTTGGCTGCTTTTTGCACCGACCAGTCACTTGGCAGTGGCGCCTGCTTTGGATGAACATAATCTGGTCCTACCGTGGTACACGCACTGAGTCCGAGCAAAGAAAGTATGGCGAGGCTTGGTTTGGTTAGTTTTGGAAGCATCATATCCCCACCTTTAAAAACGCTTCTGTTGTAAGTTCACCCAATCGATATCCTCGTAGGTTTGCTTGCAATGCTTGATTGCTTCGAACACGTTCCGTTTTAAATTCAGCAAGATATAAAAACCGGCTATCTCTGAATAAGCGTAGTCAGATAAATCCAACTCACTAAAAAAATCTTCCAGTTTATCTTCGAATGTTTGGTAATCTTGACTGTATTGGTCGAATACGGAGTCGAGTTCTTGTGTTGCTTGATGGCTGGCTAAAGCGCCCGCCATCAAAGGAATGATGGAATCGCGGTGCTGTTGGCGAAGCTGAGTAATTAGTGGATTGGTCATCAACTTTTTCTCGGCGGCCATTAAGATGTTGATGTGATTACTGAGTACATCACACGCTTTGCTAAACGCGCCAATCGCTTCTGGCGTGGTTTTATCAAAGTGTTTGTGGTTGATTTTCGAACCCCAGACTTTGAGCTTTTTCGATGAGACATTGAGCGTCACCAAGTGCAAGGCCCGTTTGAGCGGCGTAATAACCGAGCTGGACTGCTGTTGATAGGTAGTGAACAGCTCTCGGGTATGTCGGAAGTAGCGTTCTTTTATGGTCAAAAAGAGGTGTTCTGGTCGTGAGCTAAACGGGAAGTAGTGCGCGAAAATAATCATGAACACCACCATGTAGAATAACAGCATGATCGTCATGAGGATCCCGAAGTGATAAAACATGTTGTTGTCTAAACCAAGAACAAACAAGCCAATCATATAGAAAATCGTCACTGGCCCGTTAAACAGATAAAAGCCGATAAAGGTGTAGATAAAGATGAACAGGCCAAGTTCTAACCCGAGATCCAATTGCGGAAGAATGAAGACGTAAGAAGGCACCGCGAACAAGAAGCCGAAAGTGAACAGCACAAGTAACAATATCGGGTGCACAGGCACGAACGACAGCAAAGACATAAACATGGTCGAGAAGACCACGAATGAGTAGCCGCCTGGTGGATTGAAATAAATCCAAATCAGTCCTGCAACCCAATAGGTAACAAAGGTTTTGACCGCAGTTTTAAAGTTTTCTGCGTCCCACCATAGAAACTTGCTTTTCGGTTTCGGCAGTGGCACGTCAAAGGAGACATTGTTCGTCACAGAGTCAATACAGCTAATGCTCTCCGCTAAACGCGACAAGTTTTGATGCATCAGCTCCAACAGGTGACCAAGCGTAAGCGCAGAGCCTTTCTCTAGGTGAGCTGCGTCTTCTAGCAACGCTTGGTTGTATTTGACTTTGAATTCCTGAGCACGATAAGCGGGTTCTTTTTTGTCCCAGACTTGTTGGCAAGTATCAAATAGCGCGTCAATTTCCGCCACGGCTTGATCAAAGTTGCTGATGCTTTCACGGTCTTGCTGGTGGCTAAAGTGGCTGTGCGCCGCGACGGTCAATTGTTGCGTTACCTGCTTGTTCAAATGAACTGCCAAGCGCCACTCTTTCATGTAGGCCGACACGTCACTGCATTCCACACTGACCGTGGCAAAACGCTGTTCGAGCGCATTTTGAGCGGCAAACATCTGTTCGATGAGAGTGTCCACGCTAGGAGGTTGTGGCTCTTCCGCTTCTGGATTTTCTTCTCCGCCTTCTTGAGGAGAGATTTGCCCTGCCGATTTTTGCTCGAAATTTTGCAAGATAGAGGTGAACAACGCGCGTTGTGCTTGGTTGAGTTGTTCGATGAGCTGTCTTAGGTTTTGTTCTGTTTTGGTCGGGAATAAGAAAGTCCCCACGAGTGTGTAAACCACCACCCCAAACACCGTCATGTAGGCGCGGTCAACGCCATATAGAAACGCACCTTCTGCGTCACCGCCATTGGACATCATCAGTGTCATCACGCCGGTCAGCATGAGTAGCGTTGGATCTTTTTGATAGGCATTACGGAAGTAAAAAATGAATGAGACCACAACCGACACGCTCAGCATGTACAGCAAGCGGTCTTGAGCAAACAACCCCACAAGTAACAAGCCAACCACGGCACCAACCAATGTACCTAACACGCGTAAGGTACCTTTGGCGAGTGATTCTCGACGACTGCCTGTCGATGCAATCAGCATTACAGTAGTTGCGGCCGTCGATGCTTGCGGCCAACCCATGGCAAACGGGATCAGATAAGCCAGAGTCAGGCTAAGCGATACTTTAATAGCGAATTTTATTTTGTCGTTCATAGTGTCAAAGTTTGCTCAGGCTTATCGTTATAAGTTGATGAATTTCTTATATGAATAATCAGAATCTTGTTCTGAATAAATTCGGGGGGCGGAATATAGCGGGTGAAAAAGTGTGCTTTGTAAACCCTTTGTCAAAACAAAAAGTGCGTATTTGGCTTGATCTCGTGCTAGCCCTTGGCGTTATTGGTGAAACGCCTAAAACGAGCAAATTCGCGATCTGTGATGATTCTCACTTTTGAAACAAAATCGTTGCATTGTGTGAGCCAATGCTCACCTTATATTCTTCGCCTGGTACCAAAGCAGACCACTTATACCATCTGCAATGAGCTTTACTGCTTTAAAAAGCATAGATGATGAATGGGTATTTGAGAGGGAAAGTTATTACTTTTTATCGGCTTGCTGATTGTTCGTTTGTTTTTTTGGATCGAGATAAAAAAACCAAAGCGATCCCACCAAGAATGATGCCGCTGGTTGAAAGAGTATGCAGTGAAAGAGGCTCGTGGAGTACGATGCTGCCGAGTAGCAAAGCAATGGCTGGCACAGAAAGTTGGCTGACGGCGGCTTGAAGCAAAGAGAGCTTACGTACGACTTGGTACCAAAGTGTATAACCAAGGCCAGAGGCAATGGCACCAGATGCGATAGCGAGCAACACTCCGCTCCAAGAAAGGTGGATTGAGGACAAGATTAATGGCGAAAGGAGCACGCCAATTATTGATGCAGCGATGAATCCCCACGTGATGCCACTACTTGGAGAAGGCGCTTGTTTACCGAGCGCAGTAAACGCAGCCCAACAAACGCCAGAAATCAACATGAGAAGTGCAGAACTGGTGTCGGGGCGAGTGGCAGATGGCAACATTAACCAAACAAAGCCAACAATCGAAAGGCCGATACCGATGATTTCGAGAAACTGAAAGCGCTCACCTTGCAACCAATAGATCGCCAGTAATGTAAGTTGCACGGCACCAAACAAAAGCAAAGCACCAGTTCCTGTCGCCAGTTGTAAGTACGCGAAGGAGAAAAGGGCTGCGTAACCAAATAACGCCACGCCAGCAAAAAAGCGAAAGCGAGAAGTTGGCCGATCGGTTTTCCACTGACCTCTCACGACAAGCATTGCGATTAAGGTAATCGCGCCAGATATCAATCGAACGAGCGTGAAGCTTCCTGCATCAATTAACCCTTCTGCCAAGGCAAGTCGGCACAATAATGAATTGGCAGCGAACGCCAGCATTGCAATAGCAGTGAGTAAGAAGGTCGACATCCTTGATCCTTAGCGTGTAAATGAACAGCTAGTGTAGATCCAAAAGAACATTTTTATTAGTTGATAAAGTGATTAGTTATAGCTATCAGAGCAAGAAAGTCATTAAAAATAACCAGAGAAAACCTGACCTTAGCCTGAGTCTTACTGTGGTTGGGAAGGTTGTTTGTACAATGACTTAATGGTGTTTTTCAACCATAGCAATTTGGGGTTGTACGCATTGCGTTTATGCCAAATCATGGTAAATGGAATCAGTAACTTGTCTTGTTGAGTTTGGTCTAACGGAATTGGCAAGCACACCAAATCGAGATGCAGCTTTTCTGTGTAGCTTTTGCAATAGTGCGGCGCGGTGGTGATCATGCCATGCGTCGGCTGCGCTGCCATAAAAAGGGATTGCTCAAAGTTGGACATCGTCAGCCCGATAGAGCGCTGTAGCCCTAGTTCCGTTAATACTTCATCCAACGCCCAAGTTTCACTTTTTTCCCAAACAATATTGATGTGTTGGTAGCTCAGAAAGGTCTCGAGATTCCACTCTTGCTGTAATGCCGGATGATCTTTATGTAAATACACCATCGGCAGGTCATAAAATAGAATCTCAAAATCCAAGAAATACGGCAGAAGATCCAACGACTCTTTCGATCTCGGGTGACTTTCTCGGCCGGTAAAACCGATATCCGCCTCGCCTCGAATGATGGCGTCGAGTGAATCGTAATCCCAGTTACTGGTTTTTACTTTCGCTTCAGGGTATCGCTGGTGGATAGCGACGATGAGTCTGTCCAGCACTGTGAGCACTAATGGCGACTCAATCGTGATATCAAAACGCACTCCTTTAGGCGTAATATCGCTGCGTTTTTCTGCAATCTGGCAGCCAATTTGCAGCCATTCTGCAAGATCTTGCTCCATGCTTTGCGCCAAGGGCGTTGGCGCAAGACCTTTAGGTGTTTTGACAAACAAAGGATCATCGAACCAATGACGAAGTTTGTTGAGCGACTTACTTACGGTAGAGGGCGTAACGTTCAGCTTTTTCGAGGCTTTCGAGACGCTTTGCTCTTGCAACAATAATTGCAGAGTGAACAGTAAGTTTAAATCAAGTCGCGCTAGGGATTTCTTCATAATGGGTATCGTGAACAGGCTTTGGAATCAATAGTATTAGAGCAAGGCTGATTACGCTACCTAGCACTAAGATAAACACCAACATATTCAGTGCAGTAACGCCGATGAAACCCATAAACCAAATATAGAACGCGGAACTACAAACTTGAGCAATGCCCTGTAACGAGCTTGCCACGCCAGCTTGTTGAGAGAATGGGCTGAGCGCTTGACTCATGGCCACGCCAAAGCCAATCGAGAAGCCTGCGCAAATCAGCCCAAGTCCGAAAACATAGTAAAAAGGTTGTCCATCATGGAAATGGGCTGCACTGAGCACGATGGCTGAACAAACGAGCAATCCTTGAGAGCTCATCATTAAGGTTCGCTGCTTGAAAATCCCCAATGCCAATGGCGCCGAGAACGAAATCAACATACTGATCGTCGCAGTCCCCGCCATGATGGAAGAATAGCCACCGCGATCAAAACCAAGCATACTCATCACAACAATTGGTGAAGCGTTAACAAAGGTCAGGATGGTGGTCACTCCAAGTGCAGTAATGATCAGCCTACTGATAAAAAATCGCTCGAAGAAAGTCTCTTGATGGCTCTCTGGCGTTGTCTGTTCTTCACATTGTTGGCTGGGTAGTGATTCCTTGAGAACAAAAATGGCCAATACACTGACGAGAATGCCCATTCCTGCCATCGTGGTAAACAAACTCGGCCAAGGAAATTTCAGCATAATCAAGTGACCAATCACGGGTGCGATCACTGGAATGATACAGGTGATGCCATTGAGCATCGACAATACTTTCGAGCGGCGTTCATCGTCTAACGTGTCGCGTAAAATCGCGAACGCGACGACATAGCAAGATCCAGCACCGATGCCTTGGCAAAAGCGAGCAATCAAGAAAGCGTTTGGTTGTTCAGCCATTCCGCCGAGAAAAGACGCGAGCACGAAGATCATCGCGCCGACGACGGCAACAGGCTTTCGTCCCACAGAGTCTGCAATTTTCCCCGCGAATAACATGGTGGTAGCCATGCCAGCTAAATAGATCGAAAACGCAATATGCAACTGAGATTCACTGGCGTTGAGATCTGACGCAATTTGAGGCAAACCAACAAGATACAAATCAATGGCAGTAGGGTAGAGTAAAACGAGTGCAAAACTACAAAGTAAAAAACGGGACATGGAAACCTCTCTATCGAATGGCGAGGATAATAGAGTGCTAAACGTTTGCCTGCGAGTGGGAAATACGACACTAGGTATTTCTATTTACGACATACCCTGTATGAATTGAGCATAAAAACAACAAGGAAGATTATGATTACTATTGAAAAGTATTCGCCTGAGCGACATGAACACACTTGCGAACTTAGCGTGCTAGAAGAGCAATCGCAGTTTACGGTCGCGGATGTGGGTGAAATGCTTACACGTCTTGAACCCACAGAGCTTCCGCATCTGATTCTGGCGGACGATGACGTGGTTGGCTTTTTTCTATTTGATGCTGCTTACAGCGAGAAATACGATTTTTGCCCGAAAAACAGTTTAGGCGTGCGTGCTTTGCTGGTGGATCACCGTCATCAAGGCAAAGGCATCGCCAAGCGAGCAATTCAACAGTTTGCCAATTTCGCCAAACGCCATTATCCCGAATTTGATGCGCTTTATCTCACTGTGAATTGCCGCAACATACCTGCTTATCAGTGCTATTTAAAATCAGGGTTTGAAGATACCAATGAGCTTTACCACGGCGGCCCTGTTGGACCGCAGCACATTATGAGACAGCCGCTTTAGCTATGAAAAACCAAGGATGGAAAGATGAGGATTGAAATCGACAATTTAGAACGGTCGCAAGTGATAGCGCTGTTGGAAGGACATTTACAGGACATGTACGCCACGTCACCACCAGAAAGCGTGCATGCGTTAGATTTAGATAAGCTCAAAGCGCCAGAAGTGACATTTTGGACCGGATGGAAAGGTGAGCAACTGCTTGGGTGTGCGGCGATTAAAGAGTTGGATGACCAACACGCGGAGCTGAAATCCATGCGCACCACGCCTACGGCAAGAAACCAAGGTGTGGCATCTCAATTATTGATTCATGTGATTGAGCAAGCGAAGCAAAAAGGTTTGCAGCGCTTGAGTTTAGAAACGGGCTCGATGGAGTTTTTTAAACCAGCGCGCCTGTTGTATGAAAAGCATGGCTTTGTGTACTGCGAGCCGTTCGGGGATTACGAACTCGATCCGAACAGTCAATTCATGACCCTAGAACTGAGCTAGGGCCATGAATTTTTAGAAGCTAAATCCAATCGATTTAGAAATTCAGATTCAAGTTGATGGTTGGCGACAAGAGGCTTGAACGCTCGTCAGCCAATCGCTTTCTCTTCTCTTTCAGTCTCTTGGCATTATCTTTGTCTGGATTGCCATCAAGCTGATTATCGATGACCGAGATTTCAGTATCGATTTGTTGGATGCGTTGCTGGCGTTGATATTCTTGATGACCTAACTGGTAGTTCTCAATAAACTCTTTGCTGCTGCATACACCGTAATATTCTTTGCCTTCGATACCGACAGTGTACCCATTGTCTGGTGAGCAATATTGGATAGTGCCTTTATCAAAGCCTTCTTTCCATTTCGCTCGGTCGGGTGTCACACCCGCTTCACCACAGTCTTCGGTATAGCTATTGATAATGTTTGGATCGTTGCCATCTCGGCCATCTTGATAACCTACGTTGTACCAGTTTGCCGTTCTGCACTCATCCGGAGACATGCTGGCACAACCTGAGAGCAAAGTCAGTAAAGCCAGGGGGATTAGCGCTCTTTTCATCAGTGACTGTCCTTTAAATAAAATCGAATTGATAACTTGAGTTTAAAATGAACACTGTTCATATCAATGGTTGAAATCATTGTATTCACAATTGTGGTGACTCATTAATCTAAGTGATAAATTTATTATGCTGAATAGAAGTGTGTTTGATTAGTATTATCCACGAACTGCGCCTTTGCTGCATCAATCCACTAGCCTTGGCCCCAAATTAAGTGATAATACCAACATAAAGATAAACACCGTCAATGAGGCTAAGACATTGAGCGAACAACCCACCGTCCTTATTATCGAGGATGAATCTGCTATCGCAGAGAACCTGATTCATGTATTAGAGATGGATGGCTACCACGCAGAGTGGTTTACAACAGCAGGAGAGGGCTTAGCTTTTTTGCAGCACAACTCCGCAGCGTTACTTGTCTTAGACGTAGGCTTACCGGATGGCAATGGTTTTGAATTATGCAAAACCATCCGTGAGTTTTCTGATATTCCCATAATCTTTCTCACCGCAAGAAGCGATGAAATTGATCGCGTAGTCGGTTTGGAAATTGGCGCGGATGATTACGTGACTAAGCCATTTAGCCCGCGCGAAATGTTGGCTCGCATTAAACTTCGAATCAAAGCTAAAGCGCCAATGATGGAGGACAAACCAGAGCCTGTAGCTGTTCCAGAACAACCTCATTTGAACCATGATTTAGTTGCGCAGAACTTCGACTACGGTGTTGGCGGGCAAATGCTTGGGTTAACTGCGGTCGAATTTAAGATTCTCGATAAACTGATTTCTGTCTCTTCCAATGTATTGAGCCGAGAGCAACTTATGGTCGCTGCTGACATGGCGCCGGAAGCTGCGTACGAGCGCAATATTGATACCCACATCAAAGCCATTCGCCATAAGTTGAAGCCGTTTGAGATGTCTGAACGCATCTGTACCAAGCGTGGCTTTGGTTACTTTTACTGCATTAAAGGTGAATGATGAATCGCTGGCCGAAGATCCCTCTTGGACTCAGACTGTTTTTTCTCTACTTCATCTTAGTCGGAATGACGGCTTACATGGTGAGCAAAACGGTCGTCCAAGAACTTAAGCCAACCGTGCGTCAAACCACCGAAGAGACGCTGGTGGATATGGCGAACTTGCTTGCAGTATTGGCAGAAGAAGATGTTGCGAACGGAAAGTTGTCTGAAAGTCGCTTCTCCAAACTACTAGCGGCTTATGGGCAGCGAGAGCCTCAAGCGCGCATTTGGGAAATTGGCAAAAAAGCGATTAACCATCGAATTTACATTACCGATAAACAAGGGATTGTGATTGCGGATTCTTGGCAGCAAGACGTAGGCAAAGACTACTCGCAATGGAATGATGTGTATCTCACGTTGCGTGGTCAATACGGCGCGCGCAGTACCATCGAAGACCCGAAAGATCCGCTCTCAACCGTTATGCATGTTGCTGCGCCCATTTATCACAAAGGCGAAATCATCGGCAGTGTGACGGTGGCAAAATCCAATCGCTCAGTACAACCCTTCATCGATCTTTCTAAACGCAATGTGTTGTTTTGGATGGTGTGGATGAGTGGTTTAGTGCTATTGGCAGGGGCATTGTTTGCCTGGCGAATTCACTCGGCACTGAACAAGCTAGAAGACTACGCGACCAAAATGGGTGAGGGTGAAAAGGTCTCTAAGCCAACATTTCGTATTTTTTACGAGTACGGCACGCTAAGCGACGCATTAGAGAAAATGCGCAATCAGCTCGATGGCAAACAATATGTGGAAGAGTACGTACAGACGCTGACTCATGAGCTGAAAAGTCCGTTATCAGCGATTAAAGGCGCGAGTGAAATATTGCAAATGCCGTTGCCTGAAGAAAAGGTCACACGCTTTGCTGGCAACATTGAGCGAGAAAGCGATCGCATGCAGTCATTGATTGATAAGCTGCTAGAACTGGCTCGTCTTGAAAAGCGCCCTGAACTAGAACAAGTCGAAGCTATCTCGCTAAAACAAATGGTCAATGAAGTGGTTGAATCGGCGGATGCGCGTTTGAGTGCTAAGTCTGTGATTGCCAACACTCAAATTGATGAACATTTCACCGTGCTTGGTGATGCCTTCTTACTGAAACAAGCCGTTTTTAACTTGATGGACAATGCGCTGGATTTTGTTGATTCGGAGGGATGCATTGAATGGAAAGCTGAGGTCGCGAAAGAGAAAATGTGCCTGTCGATTTTCAATTCAGGTCCTCACATTCCCGACTACGCGATGTCGCGTTTGACGGAACGCTTCTACTCCCTCGCTCGGGAAAATGGCGTTAAGAGCACTGGGCTCGGGCTGAATTTTGTTGAGCAAGTGATCAAGCTGCACAAAGGTCAGTTACAAGTCGAAAACGTCGATTCTGGCGTGAAAGTGACCCTGATTTTACCAACTCCATAGAAACTCCACATTAGCTCCATTCGTTCTCCAAATTGCTGATTTAGATTACTTCCATCAGCAAATGGAGAATGAAACATGAAAAAGATCCTCAATAACCGACTCGGCACGAAGTTCGCCTTCGTGCTGTTTTTGTTTGTCTTACTGCAAATCCCGCTTTCAATGGTCACAGGGCTGATCTCAGAACGCTCATATCGCCAAGATGAAGTCAGAAACGACATCGCACGCAGCAGCAGCGGCGAACAGCGCATCATTGGTCCATTCATCATGGTTAACTACACCGAAACCAGTTACCGAGATGACAAAGTACAGATTAAAGAGCGTCGTAAATTCCTCCTACCTAGCACTTTTGATATGAGCGCGAATCTGGACAGTTTTGAAAAGTACCGAGGCATTTACCGCGCGCGTTTATACAAAGCACAAGTGGCACTGAAAGGCACTTTCGATGCAGACGATCTCACGGCATTGCAGGGGCTTGATATTGACAACATGAGCCTAGTCGTTGGCATTGAAGACAGCCGTGGATTGATTCGTTTGGATGACATGACCATGGCGAGCTCTGATATCGAAGTCGTACCGGGAACGGGGTTAAATCAGTTACCACAAGGCTTCCACAGTGATCTGACACTTGCAGACCTAAACCCAGCACAACCTTTGGCATTCGATCTTAACTTCTTGCTACAAGGGATGGGGCAGCTTCAAGTCACACCAATCGGCAGTCAAACAACGGTTGAACTCTCTTCAACTTGGGCACATCCAAGCTTTATCGGTGATTACTTACCGGTGTCATCAGAAGTCTCTGAGGATGGATTTAATGCACAATGGGCGAGCAATAACTTCTCTACCAATATCGCGCAGCTGTTCCAAAGCTGTTTGTCATCGAATCACGCTTGTCACGAGCTTGAACAGCGACAAATGGGCGTAGATTTGATTGATCCCGTGGACCACTATTTGAAATCCCACCGAGCTGTGAACTATTCACTATTGGTTATCACATTAGTGTTTGCGAGTTTCTTCTTACTGGAGCTGTTCCAAGCGCGTCCGGTTCACCCTGTGCAATACGGTTTTATTGGTCTGGCTTTAGCGCTTTTCTATCTGTTGTTGATTTCGATGAGTGAACATCTGGGCTTTAACTGGGCATATGTGGTGTCGGCAGTCGCATCGACGGGGCTTTTAAGTGTGTACGTGAGCGGTATGTTGAGCAACACCAAACACGGCGCGATATTCGGAGTGTGTTTGCTCACTCTCTACGGATTACTGTTTGGCTTGCTACAAGCAGAAAGCTACGCATTGGTTATGGGGACATTACTGTGTTTCGCGATTTTGAGCTTCACTATGGTCATTACACGCAACATCGATTGGTACGCGCGAAATAAGAAAGAAGAAGAAAGTGCAAAGGCGAATCATGAAGATATTTAAGCGAGCAACTCTCACTGGTCAGCCAAGCGATATGGTGGAAGAAACGTGCGCTATCCACCTGCGATTTTCTGCAAAAAATGGACTGAAAAGCTTGGTGTGTTTTATCGCATTGGTCGTTATTGCGCTCTATATTCGAGACAGCTTTATTCGTCCGACATTTGGTGATGTTCTGGTTGTGGTTTGGCTCTACTACTTTCTTGCAAGCTTGTTCTCCATGCCCGTTAACTGGCTGGTTTCACTGGTGGTGTTGATTGCGTTTGCTGTCGAGTTGGGGCAATTGCTTCAGGTCGTAGCTTGGCTTGGTATCGAACCTTCATCGCCTCTGGCTGTAATTTTGGGCGCCACATTTGATTGGAAAGATCTGCTGGCTTATAGCATCGGAGGTCTACTGTGTTGTTGGATGGAAAAGCAATGAAAACCGAGATGAAAGCCATTGCGCTACCAAACCGACTCCGCCATTCCAAACGAGGTATTCGTAAAAGGATCAAAATCAGTTTACTCAAGCGCGTGTACCTTTGGTCACTGACCAATAGAGAACTACTGTAGCGCTACTTCTCTATCTGAAATACAAAAGGGAATCTTAACTCACCGGCGCACAGGTGAGTTAAGACTCCCTTTATTATTCATTGAGACGTCTAGCTGCTACTTTTAATTAGCTTTCAAATGAAAGTTTCTCGCCGAACGTCTCTTTCCAGTCTTTATCGAACTGCTCAACCGCCGGTTTTACTGCTGGGTGAGCGAACATTTGTGCCGCCACATCGGTTGGCAATGTAATGGCTTCGATGCCCAGTTTCATCACTTCCATCGCTTGTTGAGTGTTCTTGAAGCTGGCTGCCAAAATCTTCGCTGGTAGTTGGTTTTGATCGAGCAACAATTGAAGATCCGCGACCACTTCAACACCGTTGCCGTTCATCGCATCAATGCGGTTTACGTAAGGTGCTAGATAGTCTGCACCGCACAGTGCCGCCAGGAAACCTTGTTGAGCAGAATAGATAGCGGTGGCAAGAACCTGAATTCCCTCTTTTTTCATTAGCTTAATTGCTGCTAAGCCGGTTTCTGTTGCTGGCACTTTTACCACCATATCGTAAGGCAATTCATTCAGTTGGCGCGCTTCTGCCACCATACCTTCGACGGTTGAACTCACGACTTGAGCGTGAAAGCGAGGTGTACCGCCAAGTGCTTCTTGCATGCCTGCTAGGGTTTCATTCAGTCCCTGTTTTGACTTCGCCAAAATGCTTGGGTTTGTCGTCACGCCTTTTAGCGGTAGGCACTGGTTAAAGCGTTTTACTTCTGCCACATCAGCAGTATCTAAATAAAGTTCAATCATGGTTTCTACCTTAAACAAAATCTTCGTTTTGATGATGGGATCACTATAGATCTGACAATCGAACGAGATCTTGATTTTGATCAATTGAAATTTCATTTGAAACTATAATAATTTCATTAAATGAAAGTTAAGTGGAACTTATAAAGGCTCAAATGAAGTTTTCAGTTCGAACAAAGAAAAGCCGCTGATAAGACTTAACCAGCAAGAAACGGATTAAGTACACAGTGGTAGCACAGACCAAGAGGCAAGCAGAGATGTATTTCAATATTCAACGATTCTCTACCCATGATGGCGATGGCATTCGTTCCATTCTTTTTCTTAAAGGATGCAGCTTGTCTTGCCCTTGGTGTCAAAACCCAGAAAGCCGCAGCGAAAAGCATTCACTCTTATTTGATCAGCGAAGCTGTATGGAAGGTTGCCAGCTGTGCGTTTCTGCTTATCAAGCCACAACTCAACCCACAGCGGGTAGCGAAACGGTGGGTGATGGTATTCAACGAATCGACAACCAGATCATCATCAATCGCAAAGCCATCAAAGAAGACCAACTGATCGCGCTGCGAGACGTCTGTCCTACGCAAGCACTGACTGTCTGCGGTGAAGAGGCGAAATCAGACATGTTGTTCGACACCTTAATGAAAGACAAACCTTTCTATGACCAAAGCCAAGGTGGTGTGACCTTCTCCGGTGGTGAGCCACTCATGCAAGCGGATTTGGTGGCAGAACTCGCACAGCGTCTGCATGACAACCAAGTCTCTACCGCTATTGAATCGTGCATGCATGTGCCGTGGAAGAACGTCGAAAAAGCCGCGCCGCATATTGATTGCTGGTTGGCGGATTTAAAACACACCGACGAAGAAAAGTTTCTTAGCTGGGCGAAAGGTTCACTAAAACGCATCAAAGACAATTTCCGAAAACTGGCACCTATCGCGAAACGCATTGTGATTCGCGTTCCCGTTGTGCCGGGGTTCAATGACACCATCGAAGAGTTGAAAGACATCATCGATTTTGCGGCTTCACTAGAAAGCTGCCAAGAACTTCACTTGCTGCCGTACCACACGCTCGGCATCAATAAATACCGTTTGCTCGATATGCCTTACGAGTGTTCTGATAAGCCATTAAACAAACCAGAACTGCTAGAAAGCGCCATGCAATACGCAAGCGAAAACACCCAACTTAACGTGATTGTAAGAGGTTAACTATGGACCTGAATTACCTTCCTGAGCGTATCAAAGCGCACAAATCGGCACTGGTAAATATCGTAACGCCACCTGTCTGTACCGAGCGTGCAGAGGCATACACTCGTGCTTATCAAGCGAACGAAGACAAACCTGTAATTGTCCAACGTGCGCTAGCACTGCAAGAGCACTTACGCACTCGTACGATTTGGATTAAGCACGATGAGTTAATCGTCGGTAACCAAGCGAGCAAAGTGCGCGCTGCGCCTATTTTCCCAGAATACACTGTACGTTGGATTGAAGCAGAAATTGATGAGCTAGCTGACCGCCCTGGTGCAGGCTTTGCTGTCACTGAAGAAGATAAGCAAAGCATTCACAGCATCACACCGTACTGGCGCGGTAAAACCGTTCAAGACCGTTGTTATGGCTTATTCACTGATGAGCAGCAAGAAATCTTAGCCAGCACCATCATTAAAGCTGAAGGCAACATGACTTCGGGTGACGCGCACCTTGCGGTGGATAACGAGAAAATCTTGAAGCTAGGCATGAACGGCTTGCTAGAGGATGTTCGTCAGCACCGTGCTAAAAATGATGTTTCGACCTTTGAAGGCTTGAAGAAAGAGCAGTTCTATAAATCAGTTGAAATCGTATTGCTTGCGATTCAAGAACACATGGTGAGCTACGCTGAATTGGCGGCAAAAATGGCGTCAGAAGAGACGCGCCCGCTGCGCAAAGCTGAGTTAGAAAGCATTGCAGCAAACTGTCGTCATGTCGCGAGCCACGCGCCAGAAAACTTCTGGCAAGCACTGCAATTGAGCTACTTTGTTCAATTGATGCTACAAATCGAATCGAACGGTCACTCGGTTTCTTTCGGTCGTATGGACCAATTCCTCAACGAGTTTTATGTTCGCGATATCGAAAACGGCGCGATTGAAAAAGACTTTGCACTAGAGTTGCTACAAAGCTGCTGGTTGAAGTTGCTTGAAGTAAACAAGATTCGCTCTGGCGCGCACTCAAAAGCCTCCGCAGGTTCTCCGTTGTATCAAAACGTGTGTATCGGCGGTCAGAAGTTGAATGAAAAGGGGGAGCCAGAAGACGCAGTAAATCCTCTTTCTTGGGCGATTCTCGAATCTTGTGGTCAGTTGCGTTCGACGCAACCTAACTTGAGTGTGCGTTACCACGAAGGTTTGAACCAAGAGTTCTTAATGGGTTGTATCGAAGTGATTAAATGCGGCTTCGGTATGCCAGCGTTCAACAACGATGAGATTGTTATTCCTGAATTCATCAAGCTTGGCGTAGAGAAAGAAGACGCGTACAACTACGCATCTATCGGCTGTATCGAGACGGCGGTTCCCGGCAAATGGGGTTACCGTTGTACGGGCATGAGCTTCATTAACTTCGCTCGTATCCTGCTCGCTTCATTGAACGAAGGTGTGGATGCAACAACGGGTAAAGCTTTCTTGCCTCACGATAAGTCATTAACTAAAGGTAACTTTGAGAACTTTGAGCAAGTGACGGCTTCTTGGGCAGAGCAAATCCGCTACTACACCCGTAAATCGATTGAGATTGATACGGTAGTGGACAGTGTGCTTGAACAGCAGGCACAAGACATCTTCTGTTCAACGCTGGTGGATGACTGTTTGGCTCGCGGTAAAACCGTGAAAGAGGGTGGTGCGAAATACGATTGGGTATCTGGCTTACAAGTCGGTATCGCAAACTTAGGTAATAGCCTAGCAGCCATCAAGCACCTTGTTTTCGATGATGCGCAAATCACTCAGCCAGAGCTAGCAAAAGCATTGGCTGAAGATTTCGACGGCATGGAGAACGAACAACTTCGCCAACGTCTTATCAACTTTGCACCAAAATACGGTAACGATGATGACGCGGTAGATCAACTACTGGCAGACGCGTACCAAGTGTACATTGATGAGCTAGAGCAGTTCGTTAATACGCGTCATGGGCGTGGTCCAATTGGCGGCGGTTACTACGCAGGTACATCAAGTATCTCGGCAAACGTCCCATTCGGTGCTTCAACCATGGCAACGCCAGATGGTCGTAAAGCGAAAACGCCATTGGCAGAAGGTGCAAGCCCGTCATCTGGCTCAGACCGTTTAGGCCCAACAGCTGTGTACAACTCGATCGGTAAGATCCAAGCGAATAAGATCCTTGGTGGCGTGCTGCTTAACCAGAAGTTAAGCCCGGCAGCGGTTGAGTCTGAAGGGGATAAGCTCAAGCTTTCTATGTTGATTCGTACCTTCTTCAACCACCACAAAGGTTGGCACGTGCAGTACAACATCGTCTCTCGTGAGACCTTGCTAGCTGCGAAGAAGAACCCAGAGCAATATCGTGATCTTGTCGTGCGAGTTGCAGGCTACTCAGCGTTTTTCACCGCGCTATCACCAGATGCTCAAGACGATATCATTGCTCGTACCGAGCACGAGCTGTAAGTACACTCACTAACTAAAACGAAAGGCACCGATTGGTGCCTTTGGTTTGAATACTTAATTCGCAAATGACTATACCTGAACGCATTAAAGCGTGTGCAAAATGGTCACGCATTTCTTCGTGACGTTGTCGTACTCTTTCGTCATGTAAGCGGTAGTGATCGCGCCCTCTTTCATGATGCAAATGGCATCAAGTAATGCAGCGTTGTCTGATTTGAGATAGCGTTGAATTAGCTCTCTGACTTGCTGCTTATGGTAGCGGCAATACGTTGCGATCTCGCCACTGTCGTCACTGAACTCCGCGGACGTATTGATGAAAAAGCAACCGCGAAACTCGCCCAACTTTTCTTCAGAGCCATGAAACCAGCCGTTGAGTGCAGTAAATAACTGATCGATCACCTCCGCGCACGTTTGTGCTAAAGAAAGCTTTTCCTCCAACCATTCCATAAATATTTGGTGGCGTTGTTCTAATGCGGCGATGATAAGCGCTTCTTTGCTCTCAAAATGGTTATATAGCGTGCGTTTAGCCACGCCGGAAACATTGAGGACTTCATTGATGCCAATAGAGTTGATGCCTTGTTTGTAAAACAGTGACAAAGCTGTGTCGATCAATAACTGTTTCTTTTTGTTCATAACTACGTCCTCAAAAAGTTCCATAAACACATATTGACAAAGGTAGACAGATTTGTCTATTTTATTTTGTAGACAATTCGGTCTACTTTTGAGGTGTTTATGAATAATTTAATTTTATCTTTGGTCGCGGGGCTTGGCGCTACGTTGGCTATTGGCGTATTGTCCTACGCAGAGGTATCACTGACGGAGGTTGTACTCCTGATGGCACCATTTGGTGCTACCGCAGTACTGGTGTTTGGGGTGCCAGGCAGCCCTCTTGCTCAACCCAAAAACGTGATCATTGGTCACTTCATTACGGCATCTATCGGTATTGCGTTTAGCCAGTATGTTGACGTTACGCCGGTCACGCTCGCGATTGCGACGGGGCTAGGTGTGTCTGCGATGCTGATTACGAAGACCACTCATCCACCTGCGGGTGCAAATCCAATTTTGATCATGGCGTCTGGGCAGGGATGGAGTTTTCTCTTCACGCCTGTCCTGATTGGCGCGGTAGTGATTGTTCTGGTCGGTAAAGGGTTACAGTTGCTACAAAGTCAGTACTTAAACCCTCGACTGAATGGTCAGAAGACCTAGTCGGATTGTAGTTAGAGCCGCGAAAGGGAGTGATCTCTTTTGCGGTTTTATCTTTTGTCGGTTTGCAAAAACAAAATCTGATTCTCTCTTGGTATTCAGTCGTATACATCAACATGGTAGTTAAATTGGTACAATGCGATGAACAGAATCCACCCTAAGAAACTATTGCACAGTAAATGGACGGCAATTTCACCTAAAAACAAAGAGAAGCATTTTGTTGTGACGGAAATAGAACTAGATGAAGATGGTAACGTTGTGAGATGTGTCATCGAGGCAGTCATGAGTAAACGCGACCGAGAGATGAACTGGCAAGACCTAAAAGACTCTGAGCAATGGATGCAAGGGTGGAAGTGAGTGACGCTTCGTTGTTGGGCGAATCAAGCAGAAACGTGCGTTGCGAGTAGGCAAAAGTGGTGCTATCTGATACGTTGATAATTCGTTCTAACGCCCACTCAAAGGATTAATTATGATTGATTTCGACAATTCCTCTGTATTTAAGCTTAAGCCGATTGACGTTTCTAGTGCCAGAGAAGACTTCCTTAAGTTCTTGATTGATGGTGAGACTATTTTCGCTGCTTTTAAAACAGTTCGTGACCAAGTGGTGTTTACGAACAAGCGAGTGATAGCGGCAAATGTGCAAGGGATTACCGGCTCAAAAGTGGATTACACTTCTTTGCCTTACAGTAAGATCAATGCATTTTCTATCGAGACCTCTGGTACTTTTGATTTGGATTGTGAAATCGAGTTCTTCATGAGTGAGGTGGGAAGAGTGCGTTTTGAAATTAAAGGCTCGTTTGATTTGATTTCTTTCAACCGTATGGTTAGTGAGTATGTACTAGGTTAAGGGATTAGAAATGAGAGCTTCGCTGAGAGACAAAATTATAGAGATCTGTGACAAAAAGATCGCGAGTAAAGGTGAATTGGTTGGTCTCTCATTTTATGCGTTTTTCGCTAATAAAAATGACGACCCAGAGCTGTTGATGGAAGCGGCTACGTGGTGGATTCAGACTCATCAGCTCGACCACTTCGAAAAAGCAGTAAAAATAAAATCAATGGTCGAGTCGGGGAGCTAAATTAAAAAAAAGAAGTAAAGAAAGCAGACAAATGCTAATAACGTTGCGGACAAAACAGGGTAGATAATGTAAGAGTCCTGCTTGTTGGTTCGTTGAAAACATAGCGAAACAAGTAAGACGTTATAAACAACAAGTAACAAGCTGATCATGGTTCCGCTGTTTAGTGTCATACTTGATAGCTGAGTTAAGAAAAACGCCAATAAAAGGTAATCGAAGACAATGAGCCATAAAAAGGCTTTCTTTAGTAAGTCGCTTTTTCTTTTTTCGGATGATGTTATGTGCATATAGAACTCAACTAAAAAGTCACAGTAACAGAGGCTTTGGTTAGAGAGGTCACCATCAGAGTGGTGACCTTTTAAGATTATAATTCTTGAATTTTTACTTCGCTGGTGGCGGTATCGCCGGAGTAATTGATGACTTCTTGACGAATGACTGGTTGGTTGAATTCAGCCTTCTCTTTCGCTTTTTGCAGTTCGCTTTCTTGGTGGTTGCCAAAAAGGGTCTCAAGCACTTTAGCGGCAGGAGTCGTTAAAACAAACAGCTCAATACGACGGTTTTCGCTAGAATCTGGCTCATCAGGATTAAGCAGCGCTCTATCTGACATACCCGTTACCTGCATTACTCTATCATCCGGCATACCGCCTTCAACTAACGTATTTCTTGCTACGTCTGCTCGAGAGGCTGATAACGCCCAGTTAGATTGACGACCAAAACGCTTTTTAAATGGAATTGCATCTGTGTGTCCGCTGATGATCAGAGGGTTGTTAACACGATGAAATACAGGTGCTAGTGCGAGCAGTAAATCTTCAAAAAAAGGAGTAAGTTCTGCACCACCACGGCTGAACATATGCTGTTTGTAATCATCTTGAAGGACGATACGCAAACCTTGTGGTGTCACCGTGACGTTTACATTTCCCTGCGCATTAATTTGGGCAGTCATTTGCTCAATTACTTTCGCTAGTGCGGCAAGTTGCTCTTGAGTATCGAAGTTACCAGGAATCAAAGAATCAATTTCTGGTCCATCCCCATCACCTTTAAAGTAAGAGCTTACTACATGATTGGAGTTGTGTTTACTTGGCACAGAAGAGTCCTGTGCCAAGTCGATAGGAGAAATACTTTGTGACGTATCAAATGGGTTGCCGTAACTCTTGTCGAATACGCTTGAACTATGCAAGTGGGCAACAATCGCTTTACGCTCTTCTTTGTCTACCACCTGCATAACCCAAAGTACAAGAAACAGCGCCATTAGGGCGATCATGAAGTCAGCAAACGCGACTTTCCACGCGCCGCCATGAGACGACTCATCATGGCTGTATACTTTGGCACGTTTGAACACTACATGCTCTTGTTTTTGCATTATCCCTCCTGTTCAGCTAACCACTTCTCCATTTGGTTGAATGTTGGTTTGATGTCTAGCTGAATATGTTTACGACCAGCGTCAATGGCGAGCAATGTCGGCTTTTTCGCTACGTAGGCAACCAAGGTTGCACGAACGCACTCAAAAGCAGTCATATTACGTTTTACTCGCTGAGCCATGGCGTTACTTAGTGGATCTAAGCCACAGTAACAACCGAAAATACCAATGAATGTACCAACGAGAGCTGCCGCAACGTGATACCCAATCATAGCGATTGAGCCATCAATAGCTTGCATGGTGATAATGATGCCACCAACTGCTGCAAGAATACCGAAGCCAGGTAGTGCTTCTGCTGTACGCTGTAGTGAGCGTGAAGGTAAAAGCATTTCGTTCTGTATTGCTTCGATTTCTTGCTCTAGCAGTCCCTCTAATTCATGAGGCGACATCTGTCCCATTGCCATTAAACGTAAATTGTCAGTAATGAAAGAAATTAGGCGATGATCTTCTGCGATCGTCGGGTAAGCGAGGAACATAGAGCTTTGCTCCGGAGCCTCAATATGAGAATCCAGAAACTTGTATCCGCGGTTTCTCGCTGTCTCTAGCAAGTTGTTGAGTAGTGCCATTAATTCCATGTAGTACTCATGCTCTTCTGTTGGACCTTTAATGGTCGCTGGCACTTGGCGACGCATTTCTTTCAGTACATGAGGCGGATTACCGATGATCAGAGAACCAGCAGCGGCGCCAATAATGATAAGGAATTCGGCTGGCTGCCAGATAGCACCTAAGCTACCACCGGCCCACATATATCCACCGAAGACGCACACCAGGATAGTGAGCACTCCAAAAAACTTTTGCATCTTGTGACTCCTAAGAGGACATTAATTGGTTGAGTTGTTTCAGCGCTTGTTTGTGAAGCTGACATATACGAGGTGGTGTCAGATCCAATACCAGAGCTATTTCGTGTAAGTTGAGTTCATGTTGATAGAACAGAGTCAGGAGCAGTTGATCACGCTTAGGTAACTTACCCAAAGCACTGTCTAAACTACGACGAATATGTTCATGTTCCATGCCATCGTATTGTCCGCCAATGTAGCTATCACCGCTGCTCTCCATCAGTTGATCAAGGCTTTGCATCTCGCCTGCGAGAGCGGCATTTTGACGGTTGTAATAATCTTGCTCATTCGTCCCTAAAGCCTGGATGATTTCGGCATCCGTTGGCATTCGACCTAACGTTCGAGTGAGATCTCGAGTCACGTCGTTGAGCTCGTGGGCTTGTTGACGAGTCTTACGTGAACGCCAATCTAGTCGGCGTAATTCGTCTAAAATAGCTCCCCGAACTCGACAAACGGCGAAAGCAGGAAAGTGAGGATCGTCAACATCGCCATATCGGCGTCCAGCCTCGACTAGAGCGATAAGGCCTATCTGCTGCATATCTTCAATACTACAGTGAGAAGTGGCATGAACGCGCAGCTGGTTAACTACGCGTTTTACCATGACCTGATGACGTTGTAGCAATGCGTTTTCATCAATTGGTCGTGACGGTGTTGTCACTTCCTCTTCTGTGGTGTAAGTGTCTTGTACATTCATGTCTAACATGGTTGTGCTCCGTTATTGCACAACATATTTAGTCAACAAAACATCGTCGATTTCTCGGACGATGTCTGTTTTAGCAAAAGCGAGTAGAAGCGTTTGCTTCACTTCGTCTTGCAGAATATCGATGGCACCCGCTTGCTGTAACTGATCAAACGTTTTGTCGCTAAACAGTTTTAATAGAGAGTTTTGTACCATAGGCATGTATTCATCGATCTCTTTGATACGCTCTGGACGGCGTGTCTCAATTGCCAGTTCTAGCATCACAAAGTGAGTCTGTTTCTTGCCTTTAACGGTCAAAACGACTTTGTCCAAAGGATGGAAGCTAGGACCTTTACTTGTCGGTTGTTCTGTGACCAAAAAAGACAGTGGAGAGTCTTCGATCAGTGAACCAGAGTCAGGTGACTCTTGAGCGTGTTTGTTTAAGTACCAGATTCCGCCCATAATTGTGACGGCCGAAACGAGGGCACTGGTGATGATCATGGCGATAAACAGGGCGATCATTTGTTGTTTGGTCATAACCTTTTTCCTCGAAGATTCACTAAGCTTGAGTGCTTAGCCAGTGTTCTGAATAGTTAGTTGTTGTCGTGGTTTGGAATGCACCAGATTCTCGTGCGGCGAAAATATTGGCGTCTTCTTCGTTTGCATGTGGGTCATTTCGACCTTGGTTTTGATCAGAGCCAACATTGACATCGACATGAACGAAGTTTTGCTCTTGTAACTCAGTACGCAATCGTTCCGAAACTTGCATTAAAGCTTCTCGTGTTGCTGCGGCATTGGCGTTGATGTGGACACTTAATCGGTCACCTTCAACACGTACAAGTAAATCCAGTTTCCCCAAGTCTGGTGGGTCTAGGCGGATTTTTGCTTCTTGTACATTTTGTTGAGCTTGGAGCGTCACTCGATCATGTAAAACTTGCATCATTTGCTCCCCCCACTTTCCGGCAGTGGTATCAACACGCACCGCTGCCCACTCAGAGCCTTGAGCTTGAATATGACTCGTCGCAACCGGTGAATGTGCAGGTTGTGTTGTAGGAGCTTGTGCTTGAAGTAGAGATGCGGTTGGTTGCCCTTGAACAGGTTGATTCAAAAGAGTTTGAAACTCAGCACCGGAGATAGGCAAACGCGAACTCGATGAAGTCGGCAGACTTTGCTTCACATCTTGTTTTGAAGATGTGTTTAACATAGCGTTAGACGAATCTTGAGTAACAGACTTAACTTCGCTCGCAGTCATTAAAGATGACGCTTTTCCTAGTTTCTCAGCCTGCTTCTCTGCCATGGTAATCATACCCTGGGTTAAAGCTTGAGCTTGCGCTGCAAGATCAGTCGATTCTGTTAACCCTAGTGTACTGGTCAAGTTGGCATCCGGATCTGAAGCTGAGCGGTCATCAGTATCAAAACCATGACTTTGTACTTTGTTTGCGCTGTTCAAAGTAGAGGCCGTAAGGTGAAAACTCGGTACCGCTGACGCAGAGTTAAAGTCTTGCTCACCATTCTGCTTGTTCCCTGATTTAAAACCATGAGAAAAGCCGTGTACCGAGTTCGCTTGCTTGATGTGACCCTCATTGTTAGCTGGCGAATTACCCGAGTGCTGAGTTGAAGAAGGTATGATCATTGAGTTAGCTCCATGGTCATTGCTAATTGATAGGCCATAGCGCGTTCTTGATGGTCATTGACCATGTTCATCTCTTTTTTCAACTCGTTGGTCGACTTCTCTAATACTGCGAAGGCATTAGCGTGCACTGTTTTCGCTCGCTGGATTTCAGGTGCAAGCTTAGGATCTTTCAAAAAAGGCTTGTGACTGATCAAAAGCTCTCGCAACTGCAAGTCGTACCGCTTGAGCGCATGCCAATCGGCCGTTTTTGCGGCGAACTGGATGAGCTGAGATAAATGACGGAATCGCTCTGGCGATACTTTATGCTTGTTGTCCAAAATTCATCCAACCTTCACGAATGTTACCCATTACACGCTCAACGTTAACCAAGCGATTTGCATCGTTTTGCACGCTAGCGTAATAAAGTTCGACTTGGCAGAAGTCATACAGCTGGCGTAGGTTTTCCGCAATTTCACCGCCGTTTTCATCATCTAAAGCACTTGTTAGTCCAATCAAGATGTTCATGCATTTGTTGATTCCATTCCCTTTCTCGGCCAAACGATTTGCGGCTAGGTGGCCGCGAATACGTTCAACTTCATCGAGTAGGCCATCGATTAACATGATGACCAATTGGTGTGGATTTGCTGCTGCCGCTTGAGCGTCGAGATCGACTTGTTGGTACGAATCGTAACCAGAATCCATAAGCATGAATATTTCTCCTAAATTTGGAACCAAATGTCTTATTTTTGAGCATTAAACATGGACATGGTTTGGTTCATTTGGGTCATAATTGAATTCATTTGAGTGAATTGTTTGAGATAGCGGTTGTACGACATTTCGTACTTACGCTCTAAATTGGTTTGTTTATCTTTGATTCGGTCTAAGCTTGACTGTATTGCGTCTTTACGCGTGCTGAAGGTACCTGATGAGAACTTCAAGAAAGGCTCTACCATCGCGTCAAGAGAATCTAGCAAAGCGTCATCCCCATTAAACAACGCCTCTAAGCCTGCGCTGTTTGTTTGTTGAGCTTCTTTGAACTTTTCTTGATCAACTTTCATTTTACCGTTGCGGTCTAGGCTCACGCCGATTTCGCTTAGGCGCATACCATTGTGTTCACCTCGGATTAACCCCGTTAACTGACTCTCAATAGAACGCAATGTCGAGTCGCTAGCGAGCACGCCGCGTTTCTGATCTTCACCGCCAATTTGGGTGTACTGATCGATAGTCGAAACAAGGGCATTGTAGGTTTCCACAAACTTATCTAGTTGTTCTTTAGTGCCTTCGCTATCAGCTCCAATTTTTAAACCGATTGGCGAATCTCCCGCGGCTTGCGGTTTAGATACGGTAATGTCAACACCGTCGATGACACCTTCAAAAGTATTACTTGCGTTGGTTAGTTTCAGGCCTGAGTCTTTTGCACCTAGCCACATAACCGCATCTTGCGGAGCGTTAATTTGCTTGAGGTTGGTGAAGGCGTCTTCAAACCACGCTTGGCCAGTACCCGATGCAGATACGTTGATCTTATTTTCGACACCAGTCTCAGTGCTCGATAGCATAAAGTGTGTTTGACCATTCGAGCGAACTAGAGTGGCGTTAACGCCAGGGTTATCCGTGTGATTGTTAATCGCACTGGCTAAATCGCTGATCGTTGCAGTGCCGTCACCATTAACATCAACGGAGGACAAGTCTAGAGTCATTGTTTCACCGTTGATGGTGAATTCTAAAGATCCAGTTGTTGGTACTTCTGTCGTTGCCTCAAGGTCTGCAGGCATACCTGTAGATACTTGATGCGCCGTTGCCACTTTTTCTACAAAAATCTGATAGTTACCCGTTAGCGCTTTAGCATCCGCGTTTGCAGTAAAGTTACCTTCTTGAGAGAGTGTCGCACTGTTTTTGATGATGCTGTTTGTGCTGTTATTCATCTCTTTCATTGCAGTACGAAAATCACGTAGTGCGCTTTCAACTTTATTAAAAGCTGACAGTTGTGACTGGTACACATTAGCTTGCGCTTGGTAACGGTTTTTGAATGGGTTTGTGTCCAATTGTGCGAATTGGGTTGCCATTTTTACTGGGTCTAAAGAACTCATGAGGTGTGCTCCTCTCATCTCTTATTGGCTTGAATACTTTGAATGCTACGCCTTAGTTTAATTATCAGTGGCAAGATGCGTGCCGTATATTAAATTCAATTAAAACAAAGGTTTAGAGCTATTTTGTTTTCTTGGGAGGAAGTGGTGTTTCCACCTTGTTTGTTCCGCCTTCCTCCATGGAAAAAGTAATTTCCTTATAAGAAAAGGCGACCTAAACAAAGAAAATATTTAATTGTATTGACGGTTCTAATTAGGAGAGATGTTTTAATTAGACGTTATATTCAGCCTTTACTTCAGCTTGATTCAGATAATTCTTACAGAGTGCATTAATTGCGTTCTGATATTATTTTTGATAGTGCGATGTGCAAGTGTTCTCACTAAAAATTAAATTTTTTACGTTTCAAAGAATGTCAGTTATGAATGAATTTGCGTTACGATTGATGAAATGTGCTC
The DNA here is from genome assembly GCF_033340395.1 of Vibrio sp. 1159. Taxonomy (NCBI): domain Bacteria; kingdom Pseudomonadati; phylum Pseudomonadota; class Gammaproteobacteria; order Vibrionales; family Vibrionaceae; genus Vibrio; species Vibrio sp. 1159. Next base: position 51,567 of record NZ_JAWOWL010000021.1, read on the forward strand.
GTGCATATGAAGAGTTCATTAACAAAAAACTATTAAGTAAACAGAGCATCAATTCTGATGAGATAGCTAGTATCTTAAAGGAGGCTAAGTTCAATTTTCCTGAACTTAGAGATAGTAAAATAGGAAGCAAATTAGAGACGATAGAATTAGAACTGTTTAATAAGGTTTTATTTAATATTATGTTGAAATTCGGATTCAGAGTGCCTGAATCTCACAAAGATAATACGAGCTCTATTTATATTCGTAGATAAAAATAAAGCCTTCCATAGGAAGGCTTTATAATTAAGACGATTTAAATTAAGCGCACTATTAACTAAGTAATTAGCGTAGTAGTGACATTGCCATGCTTGGAAGCTGGTTAGTTTGAGACAGAACAGTTGTACCTGCTTGCATCAACATTTGGTTCTTAGTCATGTTTGAAGACTCTACTGCAAAGTCTGTATCCATGATACGACCTTTAGATGCTGTAACGTTTTCTACCATGTTACCAAGGTTAGCCATAGTGTGCTCAAGACGGTTGATGTTCGCACCGAAGTCTGCACGAGAGCTACCAATTTTTTCTACTAGACCGTCAGCGCCGCTGATTTTGTCTAGTGCTGCTTTTGCTTTAGTCGCGTCATCGATACCATCTGTAATTGCTGCATCAGCAAGAATAGTAGTGATTTCACCGATACCTGCGCTTGCGCTTACAGTCAATGTTTCAGCAGAAGATGCACCGATTTGGAATGTTACGTCACCTGCACCGAAGCCGCCGCCTTTAAGAAGGTTTTGACCACCGAACTTAGTGTTGTCTACGATGTTGTTTAGTTCTGCAGTAAGCTGTGTGAACTCTTTGTTAAGAGACGCACGGTCTGTTGCACTGTTTGAACCGTTCAACGATTGTGTAGCAAGGTCGTTCATACGGTAAACGATGTTTGTCATTTCATCCATCGCACCTTCAGCAGTTTGCATCATAGAGATGCCGTCTTGTGCGTTACGCATTGCTACTGACATGCCGCGTGTTTGCGCTTCTAGACGGTTAGCAATTTGAAGACCAGCAGCGTCATCAGCAGCTGAGTTCACACGGTAGCCTGTGCTTAGACGTTCCATTGCTGTGTTTAGAAGTCCGCTTGTTGTGTTCATTGTGTTTTGAGTTACAAGCGAAGCGTAGTTAGTGTGCATTGATAAAGCCATCTTAGTCTCCTTAGTTAGTCACTATATCTTTCAGGCCTCGGGATATTCCCTTGTCACTAACTAGAGGCGGTCGGTCGGCTTTAATGATTAATTTGAAAATTAAAAAATTTCTAAAAAAGATAAAAATTGATGATTTTTAGTGATTTGTATTCCATGAAAACCGGGAAAATCATCATATAAGCCTAAATTTTTTAGTTAAGTTAAAGAAACTATTGCCCAATGATCTTGTGGTTATCCGTTATAAATAAAAAAACAGCACGAATAAATCGTGCTGTTTTAAATATAAATGGTTGAGTTTCAACTATTCCTCATCAAAAGACTGAAAGGAGAGAGAGGTTGGGATATCGCTGAAATAACCAAAATAATAACTGGCACCCAATAAACGATAACGGTTAAGTTCCGTTTGACTCGCTACACGTCCGGCAACCCAAGTATATTTATGCTTTCTTAAGAACTTAGCAATAGGTAGGAAAGCGTGTCTTTCTTCTTTATCTTCTAGTGTCACTGACAATTTGATCATATCGGGACTAAAGTCTGCGACGCGCTCGAAGTTCACTTGCGATGTCGCGACTTCAAACCAAAGTGAATATGCATTCTCTTTTAACTTTTTGGTGAGTGTGGCGACTTTATCACGATCACATAACGTTTCATCAGCTTGAAGAGAAGGAATCACATGTTGAAAAGCAGAAGAGTGGAATTGAATCGTCTGTTCGAGAAAATAAACCCCAGGCTCCCACAGTAATGCATCAACGCGAATCGGCACGACAACATTACTAATCAAGTCGTGGTGAAAGGCTTCTAACTGAAATTGTGTTTGTCTTAGTGCAAGGTAAAGACTGAACAAATCCAGGCAGTACTGCATTTGTTCAGAGAGTTTGAATTGATAGACACTTTGTTCTCCACGCATACCAAATCTCAACGTCAGGTGTTGGAATTCTACTTCCCCTGATTGAGCTTCCCTAATTGCTTGGCATGCGTGTTGGACATCATTGTGTTTTAAAGCATCAAAGACTAATTGATCGTCATCCGTGACGATATGTTGTACTGCGAGACCAACCAAATGTTCGTACATCGCATGTGTTGAAATAAGATTAACCAAGGTTTCCTACCACATTGATTTGTTTGTTTTCTGGGATTTCGTTGTAAGACAATACTGCCAGCCCTTGTGTAAATGTACGAGCGTAACGCGCTAGAAGAGGGCGCAGCTGTGGCATAACGAGAAGGATCGGAGGTAGCCCCTGTTGCTTAAGCTGTTGTCTGATCAATGGCAAGTTTTGTTGGAACTGACCAAGAATGTTTGGCTCAATTGGGAAGCTATCTAGTGTTACCGTACCAGAAGATTGTGCTTGTTGCAGTGAAGTTAGTAGCATTTGTTCTAGCTCATCAGACAGTGCGTAGACATTTAACTCGTTCTTTTGTCCTGCAATTAAGTTAACAAGCGTACGCTTTAGTGCACAGCGTACATCAGATGCAAGTAGGATCGGGTCCTTTGTATTTTCCGCGGATTCCAACATTGTGTTGGCAATCGTGCGAATATCTTTTAGTGGCACTTGGTCCAATAAAAGCTGACGATATACTTTCAGCTGCTGCGCTGGATTAAGTGCTGCTGCTAATGCTTCTGCTAGTTTCGGGGCTTGTTGTGTCAAACGCTGGGTTATTGCTTCCACATCGTCGTACGTAAACAATTCTGCAAGGTTTGTCTTCATGATTTTACTAATATGAGTGGCAATAACAGTGCCATCATCGACAACTTGGTAACCCATATTAAGTGCTTTTGCTTTATCTTGATGCTCAATCCACACAGCTGGCAACTGATAAGCAGGATCGCTACCCAAAATGCCATCTACCTCACCGTAAGTTTCGCCAACCGCTATCGCCATTAAACGCTCTGGTTCAATAAAACCTTGCTCAATGACTTCGCCATTTAGAGAAATTGTGTATTGGTTTGGCTTGAGGCTCAGGTTGTCACGAATACGAACTTCAGGTAATAAAAAGCCAACTTGTTCAGAAAGGTTTCGACGCACACCGCGGATACGTTGTGATAAAGGAGCCCCTTGTTCTTTGTTGACTAGATGGACGAGTCGATAACCAAGCGCAAGTGATAATGTTTGGACGTGAGGAATATCATCCCATGTCAGCGGTGTATCATCGTCTTGCATTGCTTGTGAAAGTGCTTCGACCTCTTCAATCTGGGAGTCTTGCACTGGCTTCTTGGTTTGACGCCACCCTGCGAACGCTAATGCGCCAGCAAACGCAAAAAAGGCTAGGTGTGGCATACCCGGTACCATACCGATTACCGCCATAATACCTGCGACAGTAAATAGCGTTGCAGGAGTTGCCAGTAATTGCTTTTGCATGGTTTCCGACATGCCATTATCGCTATCATTAATTCGCGTAACGATAATCGCGGCAGCCGTTGCCAATAGTAGTGAAGGAATTTGAGCAACTAGACCATCACCGATTGTGAGTAGGGCATAAGTTTTAAAGGCGTCAGACGCAGCGAGTCCATGCTCGAAGACACCAATACTGATACCACCAATGATATTGATAAACAGAATCAACAAACCTGCGATGGCATCGCCACGCACAAACTTTGATGCACCATCCATCGAACCATGAAAATCGGCTTCGTTGGCGACTTCTTTACGGCGTAAGCGAGCCGTTTCCTGATCGATAAGGCCAGCGTTTAAGTCGGCATCAATTGCCATTTGTTTGCCTGGTAAAGCATCCAACGTAAAGCGGGCTGAAACCTCAGAAATACGTTCACCACCTTTGGTGATTACGACGAAGTTGATGATCATCAAGATGACGAACACCACCATACCAACGACGTAGTTACCGCCAATGACGACTTCACCGAATGCTTGAATGACCTTACCCGCTGCGTCACCACCATTATGTCCTTCTAGGAGTACAATTCGCGTAGAAGCCACGTTCAATGTGAGACGTAATAATGTTGCGACCAGCAAAATAGTTGGAAAAACAGAGAAATCTAATGGTCGCTTTGCGGTTGTGCTGACCAGCAATACTAGGATTGCTAAGACGATATTAAAGGTAAACAGCGCATCCAGTAGCAGAGGAGGCAAAGGAAGAATCACCATTGCTAATATCATTAGCAAGACGATTGGAATGCCAACGTAGCCTTTGGTTGATGTTTGAAGTTGTTTTAACCGGTTAAGCATACTTTCGTGTCCTTGGATAAACGCGGGTTAATCAGTGCTGCAAATGTTTTGGAATCGAAAAATGAGGTAAAGGAATTGGCTCTTTTCCCTCACCTTTACGAAAGGCTTTCAATTGCAAAACGTAAGTAAGAATATGTGCCACTGCGATGTACAGTTGGCTTGGGATTGCTTGTTCAATCGCCGTCGTGTGATAAATCGAACGGGTAAGTGGCGGGGAGTTAATGATTTCCACTTTGTTTTCTCGGGCGATACGTTGAATGTGCATAGCAGTTTCGTCTACGCCTTTTGCGACGACAAAGGGCGCGTCAGAAAGCGAAGGCTCGTATTTCAGTGCGACTGCGTAGTGCGTTGGGTTTGTGATGATCACGTCAGCCGTCGGCACCATTTTATCGATCTTACGGCGCGCAAACTGTTGCTGTATTTGACGAATACGTTGTTTTACTTCCGGACGACCTTCATTATTTTTAAATTCCTCTTTCAATTCTTGTTTCGTCATGCGGAGTTCTTTTAGGTGTTCCCAACGCTGATAAGGAATGTCGATAACCCCAAATAACAACAAGGCGAAGCCCATTAAGAGTAAGCCTTCAAACAGAATGGACATTACTAGAGAAAAACCTTGGCTGAGTGGGAGGTTTTGCATGCCAAGTAATGGCTGTAAGTGGTTGTCTAAATAGCCATATAAGATGCCGAAGATCACGGCTACTTTGAACGTCGACTTTAAGAGCTCAACCACTGAGCGGGTCGAAAAAATGCGCTTTATCCCGCTCAAAGGATTAATTTTGCTCAGCTTTGGCATCACGTTCGCTGGACGGAACATCCAGCCGCCTAGCACAAGGCTACTACCACAGGTCACGATAATAATGACGGTAAACAATGGTAATAGCATGTCGATGATGACTGCTAAACTTTGTCCCAATTGCTCGACAAGTTGTTTAGGATTTTCTAGGTCGGCTCGCGTCAGCATCATGTTGTAGCGAAAGATACCCGACATGCTTTCCCAAATACTATTAAGCTGAGAGTAAAAGTAGAGCGCCACCGCTAGAAATATAACCGCAGTAGTAAACTCTTTCGCGCGAGGAATTTGTCCTTCCTGACGGGCTTTCTTTACCTTCTGCGGTGACGCTTTTTCAGTTTTGTCTTGAGAAGATTGATCGCTCATGCTCCCCCCAACATAAAGTTACTCAAGTGTCTAATGGTTTCGTGAACGAGCGCCGTGTAGCGACCAGGAACACCAGAAACTGAGATTAATACGCTGAATAGACCCAGCAGCATCGTCATAGGAAAACCTAACGCATAGACATTAAGTGATGGTGCGGCTCGGTTCATTACACCAAAACTGATGTTGGCTAGAAGCATGGAAACAATAGCGGGTAAAGCCAAAGCTAGTGAAGAGGCAAACATCCAACCGAAAATATTGACAACACCTTGCAGAGAAAGCGATGTGATACCAGATCCGACTGGCCAAACAACAAAGCTTTGAATCACGATATCTATGACGAGTAAGTGTCCTTCTAGCGCAAGAAACAACAAGGTTGAGAAAATCAGAAATATGCGTCCCAAAATGGCGACAGAAAGCCCGTTAATAGGATCATTCATCATCGCCATACCTAAGCCCATTTGCAGAGAAATCACCTGACCAAGCATGGTGAAAACGTTAAAGAGCATGTGCAAAATTAACCCAAACATTACCCCCCAAATAGCTTGCTCAAAAGCAAGGAACAGGGAAGTCATAGAGAATAATTCGACTTGTGGCATGGGTGGCATTAACGGTCCAGTAATGACAACGATCGAGAGGGCCAGTAAAGTACGAACCCAAACAGGAATAATTGCATCACCAAAGAAAGGCATTGAAATAAATACGGCTCCCACACGAAAAAACGGCCACCAGAGTTGACCGAGTATCGCCGAGAGCTCTGCAAATGTGATGGCCATTAGCCAATCATCCCTGGTATGTTGTGGAACAAGAAATCAAACAGTTCCATGATCTTACGGAGCATCCAGTGACCTGCAAAAATCACCATTAATAAGGTAACGAGCAAACGTGGCAAAAAGCTGAGTGTTTGCTCGTTGATTTGTGTGGCAGCCTGAAATACGGCGATACACAAACCGACAATTAAGCCTGGAACAACCAATACGGCAACCATCAAAATGATCAGCCATACTGCATCGGAAAATAACGTTACGGTTAGTTCTGGGGTCATAACTGCTCCTAGTTAACCGAAGCTGGCAGATAAGGTGCCAACTGTCATTGCCCAACCATCCACGAGTACAAATACCACCAACTTAAAGGGAAGTGAGACAATTAAAGGTGATAGCATCATCATACCCATTGCCATCAGGACACTGGCGACAACCAAGTCGATGACCAAAAACGGGATGAAAAGCATAAAACCAATTTGGAAGGCGGTTTTCAGTTCACTAATGACAAATGCAGGCAAGACAACGGCAAATGAAATATCCTCAACGTTTTGGTCGAGAGGCTCATTGGCAATACGTAACATTTGTTCAAGGGAGCTTTGGTGCGTCTGTGCCAACATGAACTCTCTCACTGGTTTCTCTGCAACAGAAAAAGCCTGTATTAGCGTGATTTCGCCGTTGTCGTATGGCTGAAACGCATTTTCATAAATATCGCTCCAGACAGGGCGCATAATCAGTAACGTCAATGCGAGAGCGATCCCGACCAACACTCTGTTAGGTGGGCTTTGTTGAAGACCAAGAGCTTGGCGCAAAATCGCAAGGACAACGACAATTCGAGTAAAGCTCGTCGCCATCAAAATAAATGCTGGAAGAAAACTGAGCGCCGTCATCAACAACAGAATTTGCAGTTTAACGCTGTATTCTTGTTGTGTGTCGCCATCAGAAACGGACAAGATAGTTAAGCCGTTGTCAGCCGCCATTGTTGGGAAAGCAAACAAAAGTGACACCAATACCAAAAGAGGTAACCAACGGTGCCAAGCGCTCAGATTTTTCATTGTGATGCCTACCTAAGATTATTGACCAACGCCACTCAATGCAGAGTCATGTACATCGATCAGACGAAGTCCATACTTATCATTGACAACGACAACTTCAGCGTGGCCCATAAGAGAACCGTTTACTTTCACGTCTAAAGGCTCGCCATTGAGCTTTTCCAACTCGATAACCGTGCCTTCACCCGCTTTCATTAAGTCCCCAAGTGGGATCTCCTTACTCGCAACTTCCAGCGTGACTGTGACAGGAATGCTTTTGAAAAAGCTAAGGTCACGTTCCGCAGTGGCTGGTTCTTGTTGGAGCGTATCTTCGGCTTCAAAGTCTTCTAATTGAAAATCATCAAAGTTCAGTTCTTCTGCGTCGAATGCATTAGTTTCTAGCGCTTCGCTCATCGCTGCGGTTCCTTATCAGGGTTAAAGATCAAAACAAGTTGGCCGTCTTGCTCGGCAATACGACCTGTAAATAGAGATTGGTTGCCAATGCTTACTGGAACCGTGTTAAGAAGCTCAATAGGTAAAATATCGTTGGGTTGTAAGCCAACCACATCACTTAAAGGCATCTTCTTTTTACTTAGAACAACGTTCAGTCGAACGGGGGTCGCCTCTAAAGAACGACAGAAAGGTTGAAACAAATCGGTATCAGGTTGCAGTTCAAGCTGCTCGATCAGCGTTTGAATAAGATGACCATCTAGCTTGAGATGAATTGAGCCTTGATGATCGTCAAACGCAATGTTTAATTGAACGTTAATGCCAATACCTCTAGGGGTCTCATACTCACCCGTGTCCCACATTTCACCAGGAGCAAGCCAACCGATGATGATTCGACTGATGCGCTCTTGTAAACGTAAGTCACTGGCCGTCAGAGTAGCGGCTGAGCGCTCTGCACTTGCACCATAAAATCTATCAGCCAACTTTATGAGCGTGTGAGGGTTACCATGGATGAATACCATGCCGCCTTCCTGATGTTGATAGGTCGACGTTTGTTCTTTGTCCATCTCAACCGATGTAAAGCGGTGCAAGTCTACTGAGGTTAAGCTAGCTTCCACTTTTCCTGTGCTGAGCCAATTTTGTAATTCAGTCGTAAGGTTTGAGCAAGATTCTGAAATTAAATTATCGAGCTTCTCACGAATGATATGAATAGGTTTGCCTAATAATTCTACATCAAGTAGTTGACTATCAGAAATAGGCTCGCTAACTCTATTTTCCATTTATATTTTACCGTGCGTTAACAATCGAAAGTGTTTTAACTTAATGGCGTGTAGTCTACACAGAAATTTTAATGATCTTTTAGCTCCAAACTCTAAGATTGTGACTTTAGTTCACATGTTGCTTTGTTCATATAGTCATAATCTTTTAATGAAATTTAAAAAGAGTTAGTTTTCTTTATAAATCGCTTAATAAATAAAATAACAATGTTGAGCGTTTTAGTTGTTATAGATTTTTTAAATTGCCTTTATGGTGTAACAACAACTTCAAATAAATAAATTATAAGATACTGTTTTTTATGCTTAAAGCTTCCGTTGGAGGCTAAGCGTGCTCTCTTGAGCGTTTTGTAACCAATTTTAATATTCAGAATAGGTAATTAAAATGATTAGCTATGCCAGTTCTCTCGGCTTGGTGGCATATTTAATTAAACGGTTTAAGTCATGGGAATGTAAGATATACATGAATCATGTCCGTTTGATAATTTGTAACACAATTATTGTTATCAGTTTTATTTTTTCAAAAGTGTCATATTCAGAAGAAGTCTTAACAATCCCTATGGACCTCTCTAAATGGACATATGAGGGAAATAAATTCAAATGCAACTTGTTGCAATCAAATAAAGACTATGGGAAGTTTTATTTCCTAGCGGAACCTAATAATAAATTCTATTTTATTTCCGATATAGAATATGAAAACAATAAATGGAAAACGATTGCTTTAACAACTCAAAATGCTCCTTGGAGTAATGAGCTTTATAGAAAAGAATTTGGTTCTCTTGAATTTACTAAGCCGTCTCAGCGTTTCATCTTTAATAAAGGCGCTGAAGAATTCATGGATTCAATTGCTTCGGGTAGTTGGGTGACGCTGTCACTTAAAGGAAGTAATGCTTCCTCTGTTTCAGAGATTGTGATTCCTACTCTTCAAACTCAAAACGCATTGAAATCATTTAATGCGTGTCGCGCGCGATTGCCTAAATTGTCTTTTTCAGAGGCAAGGGATATGGCGCTCTCATTTGAGTTTGGTCAGAAGACGTTAAGTCGTGGACAGAAAGCAACACTAGAAGCGCTGTATAGCTATGTATCTGTGGATGATCGAGTGACCAAAATCCTCATCGACGGTCACACCGATAACGTTGGTTCAAGTTTAACGAACCTTTCTGTGTCACGTACTCGAGCAGAGCAAGTCACCAACGCTTTGATTGAGCTTGGGGTCGACGAGTCGATGATCGAAACACGAGCTCATGGTTCGCGTTACCCAATTGCCAGCAATAACTCGGTTAATGGCCAAGCAAAAAACCGACGTGTCACCCTGCGTTTAGTGAGGGACAACGAGTATACGGCTACGAAACACCACCCAGATCTACAATCACAAAATCAACAAACGAAAGTTAAGGTTCAATGATGACGAAAACGAAAATTTTGTTGGTTGAGCCAAATGAAGCTCTTGCTCAACCAGTATTGGATGTGTTGCAAAATGCAGGTTACACCGCGAAACACACTCGTACTGGTCGAGGCGCTTTGCTTGAAGAGCGAGCAGAAATCACTTTAGTGAGCTCTACGCTGCCGGATATGTGTGTTCGTGAGTTTGTCGCGTGTCACCAAAAGCAGCGAAATTCGGGTGTTGTTATTGCGATTGTCGACCAAGAACAAGGCATCTTGGCTGCTGAGACGATGAAAGCGGGCGCTACTGATTATCTATTACGCCCATTTGAATCTAATCAGTTGGTTAATCTGCTTAAACGTGTTGAAGCGTTAGGTAAGCCAATGGCCAACATTGTTGCGGAGTCTTGGAGAAGCAAACAAGTTCTGCAATTAGCGCATCGTGCAGCATGTACTAACGCGAGTGTGCTTATTACAGGTGAATCGGGAACGGGTAAAGAAGTGCTGGCGCGATATGTGCATGAGCACTCTCCGCGTATCAATGGTCCATTTGTGGCGGTTAACTGCGCCGCCATTCCAGAGTCAATGTTAGAGGCTGTGCTATTCGGTCATGTAAAAGGCGCGTTCACCGGAGCGACAAATTCTCAAAGCGGTAAGTTTGAAGAAGCAAATGGCGGGACGATTCTGCTTGACGAGATTGGTGAAATGTCACCTGCGGTTCAAGCTAAATTGTTACGCGTCCTTCAAGAGCGTGAAGTAGAACGTGTTGGTAGCCATAAAGCCGTTCAGCTCGATATTCGTGTTATTGCGGCAACCAACAAAGACTTACGTGAGGAAGTTCAAAAAGGCACGTTCTGTGAAGATCTTTATTATCGATTAGATGTGCTGCCTCTGCACTGGCCGCCTTTGCGTGAAAGAAAAGAGGACATTCTACCGATTAGCCAATTCTTTATTGAAAAGTATCAAGATAGCAGCCGCTGTCACTTATCCCAAGATGCGATTAGTGCGCTGAGTCAGTATCACTGGCCGGGCAATATTCGTGAGTTGGAAAATGTCATTCAACGCGCTTTGGTCATGCGTCATGGTGATTACATTACAGCCCATGACCTGATGCTGCCTATTGAGCTTGTCGCGTCAGTTCCTACAGCAGAGCCAACTTCAAGTTTTGGTCATGTAGAAGCGAAGAAGCAAGCTGAATATCAGTTTATTTTGGAAAAGTTACGTCAGTTTGGTGGAAACCGAACGAAAACCGCAAACGCGCTTGGAGTCTCTACTCGAGCGCTACGCTACAAGCTCGCAGCAATGCGAGAACATGGTATTGATTTACAGTCGGCACTAGGCTCGGCTGCCTAATAGGAGAAAAAATAGATGGCAAGTCAACCTACTCATGCGGTCTCGGCAGAGCAACTTATGTTGTCAAAAATGCAGGCGATGCAGGCACAAGTGCAGCCGCCAGAGTTTATCGTGAGTGCAAATCCTTTAGATCAACAATCACTAAACGCACCTTTATCGTTCTCACAAGCGATGACAAATGTGTTGGATACAGTGAATCAACATCAATCAGTGGCTAGTCAAAAAATGACGGCCGTAGAAACAGGAAAAAGTGATGACCTAGTTGGTGCAATGGTCGCGAGCCAAAAAGCCAGCTTGTCCTTTAATGCTTTGATGCAAGTGCGCAACAAAGTCGTGACCTCATTTGAAGATATTATGAAGATGCCGGTGTAATTCATGTCAGAACTAACCCCCCAAGTCGCCGGAAACACAGCTATGGCTACCGGCACAGCACAGACATTTTCTACTGCCAACGGCATGGACGATGTGACAACGAAGCTGAAGCAAATCTGGTCTAGCAGTCAGAGAAACTTAGTGCTATCTGCGGTGTTAGCTGCGATTGTTGCAGCGATTATTGTGGTTGCACTATGGAGTTCCTCGCAGAGCTTTCGTCCGCTCTATAGCCAGCAAGAGCGTTTTGATATCGGCGAAATTGTGTCGGTATTAGAAAGCGAAGGCGTAAGCTACCGCATGCAAGAGCAAAATGGACAAGTTCTTGTACCAGAAGGTGAGGTTGCGAAGGTGCGCATGTTGCTTGCATCAAAAGGTGTTAAAGCTAAGCTGCCGACAGGTTTGGATTCGCTCAAGGAAGATAGCTCTCTTGGTACGAGCCAATTTATGGAAACAGCGCGTTATCGTCATGGTTTAGAAGGTGAGTTAGTACGTACTATCATGTCTTTGAACTCAGTAGCGAACGCGCGTGTTCATTTAGCAATACCTCGTCAAACTCTATTCGTCCGCCAAAACAGTGAGAATCCTTCAGCATCTGTCATGCTTGAGCTCAAACCTGGTGAAGACTTAAAGCCTGAACAAGTTGAAGCGATCATTAACCTAGTGGTCGGTAGTGTCACGGCAATGAAGCCAGAATTTGTTTCTGTCATTGACCAGTATGGCCGTCTTCTTAGTGCGGATGTCGCTTCTGCGGAAGCCGGCAAAGTAAACGCGAAATATCTTGAATACCAGAAGAGTGTTGAAAAACAGATCATCCAACGCGCAGCAGATATGCTTACGCCGATTGTGGGGCCGAGTAACTTCCGCGTACAAGTCGCTGCCGATCTGGACTTTAGCCAAGTTGAAGAAACACAAGAAATTTTGGATAACGCGCCGGTTGTGCGTAATGAGCACACCATTCATAACAACTCGGTTGATCAAATTGCATTGGGTGTTCCTGGTTCTCTAAGTAACCAACCGCCAGTGACAGGATCTGGTGAAGTGGAAACGAACGATAGCCAAAACACGAATGCGCGATCTGAAGTGAATCGTCAATATGCTGTAGGTAGTAGTGTTCGTCGTACTCAATACCAACAAGGCCAAATAGAAAAGCTTAGTGTCTCGGTTCTGTTGAACTCCAAAGCTTCGCCAGATGGTGTGGCGTGGAGTGAAGCCGATAAAGAGCAAATCTCAAACATGATCATGGATGCTGTTGGTATCTCTGCCACACGAGGTGACAGCTTAAGTTTAATGAGTTTCAACTTCACCCCAATCGAAATTGATGCTCCTCCTGCACTGCCGTGGTGGCAAGACCCTACAGTACAGCAGCCAATACGCTACGTTATTGGTGGCTTGTTAGGCTTGGCGATGATCTTCTTCGTACTGCGTCCATTAATCATGCACCTAACTGGCGTTGATAAACCTGTGCCTGAGCTAAATTTTGCTGAGCCTCAGGAAGAACCTGACTACGAAAACTTGCAAACGCGTGAAGAGCGCGAGCATGAAGAAGTACTTGACCGCCGCCTATCTGAAAAAGGCATCTCAGCCTCTTCAGGTTTAGATGTAAACAGCGACATGCTACCACCAGCAGGTTCGCCATTAGAAATTCAATTGAAACACCTACAGCTTATTGCTAATGAAGAGCCAGAGCGCGTAGCCGAAATACTGAAACAATGGGTAAACATCAATGAACACAGTTCTATCAAAGCAGACGCTTAGTTATGTTGAACAAACCGCGCTCGTGCTATTAGGCATGGGCGAGGATGCCGCAGCGAATGTTTTGCAACACTTTAGCCGTGATGAAACCCAGCGTGTGACTCGTGCAATGGCGAAGTTAAATGGCATTAAGAGCGATTCTGCTCGTGGTGTTATTCAAACTTTCTTTGAAGATTTCCGTGAGCACAGCGGTATTCGAGGAGCCTCTAAGGAATACCTATCTAATACATTGCGTAAAGCATTGGGTAACGATTTGGCAAAAGGGTTATTAAATACCTTATATGGCGATGAAATTCGCAACAATATGCAGCGCTTACAGTGGGTGGAAGCAGAAACTCTCGCTCGTTTCATTGTGAACGAGCACCCACAAATGCAAGCAATTTTTCTAGCGTATTTGCCAGCAGACAGCTCTTCAGCGGTATTGAAGCACTTGCCACAAGATTACCATGACGAAATCTTGTTCCGTATTGCTCAATTGCAAGATATCGATCATCAAGTTGCCGTTGATTTGCATGAACTCGTTGAGCGTTGCATCGAAAAAGTATCCGCAAGTCAAAGCACGCCGTTATCAGGTGTTAAGCAAGCAGCAGATATCATTAACCGCTTTGAAGGTGACCGTGGTTCATTGATGGAAATGCTGAAGTTGCATGATGAAGATGTTGTTAATGCAATTGAAGAAAACATGTTCGACTTTATGGTTCTTGGCCGACAACGCGAAGAAACTATGGACATGTTGGTGCAGCAAATCCCGCTAGAGTTGTGGGCAGTTGCGCTAAAAGGTTCCGATATTACCTTACAACAAGCTATTAAGCGTTCAATGCCGCAACGTATGGTGAAAGCGCTAGAAGATGGCATGGACGCACGCGGTGCTGTTGCGTTAAGTCGAGTTCAAAAAGCACGTCAAGACATCATGCAAATGGTACGTGAGCTGGATGAATCTGGTGAAGTTCAGCTGCTTCTCTATGAAGAGCCAACGGTGGAGTAAGGTCATGCTAGAGACAAAATCAAGTACTATGCGATTGCCTCCGAACGGGTATCGTTTACACCGTTTTCCGCCTTTAGCGCAACCTAAGACTATCGAAGACGAATTCGGGCTAGATAACCAAGGCTGGCAAGAACCTCAAATTGATATCCAACAGCAACTTGAAGAAGGTTTTCAACAAGGTTTGCAACAAGGACATGAGGAAGGCTTACGCCAAGGTATCGAACAGGGCAAGCAACAAGGTCTGTTGGAAGGTCAAAAAGAAGGTTTCCAAAAAGGCTTTGTTTCCGGTGAGCAGTCTGGAAAGCAAGGCTTTTTGGAGGCGGCGAAGCCTGTCAATGAACTTTTTCACGCCCTTTCTCGTTGGCAAGATGAAAAAGAACAGCAACAACGCCATATGATTTGTGAACTGGTACAAAAGGTAGCTCAGCAAGTGATTCGTGCCGAGCTCACTTTAATGCCTCAGCAGATCCTAGCTTTGGTGGACGAGACATTGTCTGCCATGCCTGGTAAAGCGGAAACAGTAACTGTGCATTTAAATCCGCAAGATTTAGAGCGCATTACTCACATCAATGCTGATTTGCCGCAATCTTGGAAACTGGTCCCTAATACGGAGCTTCCTATTGGTGGCTGTCAGTTAGTGACTGATGACGCAGAAGCGGATGCGAGCTGCGACTCTCGTTTGGAAGCCTGTATGGACAATGTAAAGCAACACCTTTTGGATGAAGTCAGTATTCCACAGGTAGAGTCTGAGCATGAGTAATACCCTAAGCCATGAACTATTAAGTGAGCGTTTGAGCGAAGCCTTGGCTTCGCTCGATTCAATCCCTGTTGCTCGCGTAACAGGGCGATTGATAAAAGTAAACGGCTTAATGTTACAAGCCGTAGGGTGTCGGTTTAAGCTTGAGCAGCGTTGTCTCGTAGAAACCGCGGAAGGCGATATGATCGAAGCGCAAGTTGTGGGCTTTGAACACACCATTGCTTACCTCATGCCTATCCGCCGTTTAGGCGGTTTGTTTGCAGGTGCAAAAGTCATCCCTCTTGATGGTGACAGTACCGTGCAGCTAAGCTCTCAGTGGTTAGGACGCGTACTGAATGGTTTAGGTGAGCCGTTAGATGATGGGGCACCGCTTAAGGGGGGAGATCGAGTTTCACTTGAACCAAAACCGATTAACCCACTGAAGCGACGCCCAGTTGATACACCACTCAACGTAGGCGTGCGAGCGATTAATGGACTATTGACGGTAGGCAAAGGCCAACGTATTGGTTTGATGGCTGGCAGTGGCGTCGGTAAAAGTGTGTTAATGGGGATGATCACCAAAAACACGGAGGCCGATGTAATTGTGGTCGGGCTTATCGGTGAGCGAGGCAGAGAAGTACGTGAGTTCATCGAGAGAAACTTAACCCCAGAAGCGCGCAAGAAAGCGATCATTATCGCGGCTCCTGCTGATGAATCCCCGCTAATGAGGTTAAGAGCGACATTACTTTGTCATCGCGTTTCAGAGTATTTCCGAGACCAAGGCAAAGACGTTCTACTTCTGATGGACTCTCTAACCCGATACGCCATGGCACAGCGCGAAATCGCTCTTTCGCTCGGTGAGCCTCCAGCTTCTCGTGGTTATCCGCCCTCAGTCTTCAGCGTGTTACCTCAACTCTTAGAGCGAGCGGGTAACAGTGAAAATCAACATGGTAGCTTAACGGCAATTTACACCGTATTGGCAGAAGGGGACGACCAACAAGATCCTGTCGTGGATTCCGCGCGCGCCATCTTAGATGGGCATGTCGTTTTATCGCGTCAACTGGCTGAGCAAGGGCATTATCCCGCGATAGATATCAACGCGTCTATTAGCCGTTGTATGAATACTTGTACGCAGGACGCACACAGCACGATTGCGAATAACTTCCGTCAAATGTACTCCAACTACCTTCAGGTTAAAGAGTTACTGCCATTAGGGGGTTATCAACCAGGACAAGATCCTGAGTTAGATCAATCTGTTGCTATGTATCCAAATTTGCGTGCATATCTACAACAAGCTGCCAACGAGTCTGTAGATTACCCAACCAGTTTGACCGAGCTCGCGCAGCTTTTTCAAAGTGCTTAATCAAATGGGAGTGACAAGGCTGAAATGAAATCCAAGTTAAAAGCCGTAGGCAAGTTACAGCAAATGGAAGAAAAACAGCGTGACCGTGTGGGTCAACAACTTGATGCCATGCGTCAGCGTCACTCCCATCTTTCAATGCAATTGGAACAGTTGTCGGCGTTGAAAGGCCACGCTGGACAATCAACCCGAACCGGCCCGACGCTGACGAGCGCGGCTTTGATGAACTTTAATCGTGTTGACCAAATGCTACAAAGAATGCTTCGTCACCACGAGCAAGAGCAAGCCGTTATGCAAGCGGAATGTGCATCTGTACAGAAAACGCTAGAACACAAGCACGCACGCGTTCAAGGGTTAGAAAAAGTGCTTGATCGTTGGCGTACTAAGCAGAACTATGAAAAAGCGAAAAAAGAGCAAAAGATGATTGAAGACATCATTAACTCTCGCGTTAAGCGTAAGATATTATGATGTCTTGTTGACGCTACTAGGAGCGCGAATAATTTCTGCGGTGTCTTAGCCAACCAAACCAGCCTCCAAGCATGATCAACCCTGATCCGAGAGCACCGCCGCCACTGCTGCCGTTGTTACCAAAGCCAGATGTGTTGGTATCGACAGGCTCAAAGCCAGAGTCCCCTTCGCTATGATAATCTTCCGAACTTGCTAAGAGGGCGTTATAACTGGTTTTTACACCTGAGCTGGTTTGGGTCTCAATCCATGTTGCATAGTTCAAAATCTCGGTAAACACACTTGGAATCGCAGCGGATTCGCAAACTGAAGAACCGTAGCTCACAATGCCAATTTGCTGATACATGCCATTATTGTCTTGATAGGTGAGAGGACCGCCTGAGTCACCACGACAGATACCAGTGTAGCTTCGTTCAGGAAATCCATTCGCACATAAACTTTCCTGAGCGTTAAACCCTGTTACCAACGAAGCGCATTGGGTGTCGGTAAGGGGTTTTACTTCTGCCCAGCGTAAATAGTTAGGGGGGCTTTCATCATTGGTTGAGGTCTGACCTAAACCGAATATCTGATAAACTGACTTGCTGCTGTAGTCTCCAAAGTCTTGCGGTAAAGTGATGGATTGGACGTTATCGGTGATAGGTCTAGTCAATTCAAGGACAGCGATGTCATTAATCCATAAATCGCTAGGCACATAATCAGGATGAATCGTGATAGAGCGAACATCTTTGAATTCTTCAACAAACACGTCATTCATCGTAGGGTTTTTGACTAACACTCGTAGGTCGTTGATTGTCCAGCCGTCAGTAAAAACGCTTGGTTCTACGCAGTGAGCCGCAGTTAAAATGAAGCGGTCGTTTACAATGGTTCCCCCACAAATATTGGCAAACTGATTAGCGCCAGTTTTATGTAGAATAAGACGTGCAAAAAAAGGAAGTTGGTTTTGGGTAGCCTGCTGACCCCCAATAATTGCCGTGGAGATCCCTTGTTCTGAAAGGCGGTTATCATTTTCTACTTCAGCGGTCGTACTCAAAGATACTGCAAAACAGAGTGCGCTTAGCCATATTTGATACTGCTTCATAAACCATCCTTGGATGAAAAGTGCTCTTCTAACTTTATACTAGTTTTTCAGTGAATGTGCTTAACAAAAGTTTCTAATAGTTGAATGATTGTTGTAGCCAAGATCGCAACAGATGAAACGATTCAAGCTTTAGCTTGTGTGGCGGGCATACAAAGTAAAGCTGTTGATGAGGATTAATGACGGGTTCACCCAGCTCGATTAGCTGACCATATTTGATGTCATCCTTCACAAACAAGCGATGAGTGACCAATAACCCCAAACGACGAGTTGTGGCCTGGACGGCTTGTATCGACATGTTAAAAGTGATTGGTTTTTTATTTTTAGGTCGCTGGATACCCGTCGCGTCCAGCCACACGTTCCAGTCATTTTTCCGTCGTTCGTTAGTAACTTCAATGATGGGATACTGCTTTAAGAGTTGAGTGATGTTTGAGTCCTTGGTCTTCGCTATCAATTCAGGACTGCACACCAAAACCAGTTCATCTTCACTGAGCTTTTCGCAGTAGTAATCCTGCCATTCTTCGGGATTTCCATGCACCAAGGCCGCGTCGATACCTTCTTGTTCTAAATTGAATCTGCCAGACAGGTTTGATAAACGAACGTCTAATTGAGGAGCAAACCCTTGTAAATCTGACATTCGAGGAATCCACCAGTGAAGAGCCAATGAATTCACCATATTGAGCGTAACACGCTGCAAGTTCTGATCTTGGATGAGTGCTTCCGTTGCATCGACAATTTGCTCTAAAGCGGGTGCCACCTTCCTGTAATACTTTTTACCGTCCGCGTTGAGTTGAACTTGTCTGCCTATGCGATCAAATAGAGGCTTGTTGACTTGACTCTCCAGCGATTTAATTGCCTGACTTACGGCTGAGTGGCTCACACTTAATATCTGTGCTGCTTCTGTCATGCTGCCAGACTCAGCTACTGCAACAAATGCGTAGATGGACTTTAAGGGGACTAGTTTCCGCATAATTTAAAAACCGTAGCTGGTGATAGATAAGTTAAACTGTAAGTTTTTCTTACATCAATGGTTAATATTACTCGCTATTTACTATAAGTGATGTCTTTTAAAATGCTCCATATATTAAGGAGTATTGAATGAATGCTGTAAACAAATCTATCCTTTTCATGTTAATGTCTACGTTAAGCTTATCTGTTACTGGACTGTTAGCAAAGCAGTTGTCAGGCGAACTTTCCGTCACACTATTTAGCTTCTTACGTTTTTTGGTGCCTGCGCTTATCTTGCTTATCTTACTTCGTGTGAAAAACCTTACCTTTCCTAAAGCGGGCACGCTAAAGCCTATTTTATTGCGTGCTCTTTGTATCGGTTTGTCACAACTTTGCTTTATCGCGTCATTACAAACGTTAACGCTCGTTGAGGGGGTCGTTTTGTTTGCTACTGGCCCATTATTTATTCCCTTGGTTGAAAAGCTGTTCATGAGGGGGCGCATTCGTGTTTCAACATTGGCGGCTTTAGCAATGGCGTTCACTGGTGTGGTTATGTTGGCGGGCGGCGGAAGTGAGATCACATGGCGAGCGGATTTATTGCTCGGCTTGGCTGGTGGACTCTTCAATTCTGGTTCTCAGCTTACGTTATATAAAGTGAGTAAAACAAATATGTCGCCGCTAGAAATCAACTTTTGGGCGTTTGGTTTTGCTGCCGTATTTCTGTTGCCGCTAACTTTGTTTAACGACTTCGACGTGTTACTTAATATGAGTGTTATGGCGCCTGAGATTTCTTCAAATACGCTGTGGATCGGTATGATGTCTCTGATGATCATTAACACCCAAGTTTTTCGCTCCAAAGCATATAAACTGGCAAGCAGTGGCTCTCAACTTGCACCACTCATTTTTACTAACTTATTGTTCACTGCGGTTTGGCAGAGCCTGTTTTTTGAAGACCGAATGAGTCAAAGTCAAATTGTTGGGATGAGTTTAATAGTGCTCGCAATCATACTGAACACATGTTGGGTTCGCTTTAAGGCGCATCGCAGTGGCGGTTTACAAGCGAGAACTTCTTAGTCTGTCGGAAAATGAAGGGGGCAGGTAGATAAATTGGTCGTGTGGTTTGATTTTTCCTGAGTATGGGCTAGCGTCAAGAAAGGTTCAGGGAGAGAAATCATGCTTACGCTAAATTATTACGTCGAAATTTCGGCGACACCGCAACGAGTGTGGGAAGTGCTAACCGATGTTGAGTTGTATAAACGTTGGGCGCAAGCCTTTTCACCGCAGTCTCAATTTGAAGGAGCTTGGGAAGAAGGAGGTGGCATCACTTTTTTTGATCCAGATATGGGCGGGACAAGGGCGATCATAGATACGGTGCTACCCCTTCAAAAACTTGAATTTCATCATGTTGCCATTTTTAATCCGGATAATCGTCAACAACTCGATGCTGACCTAGCATCTAGGTGGATCGGATCGCGAGAGATCTACCAGATCGATACCAACAACGATCGTTTACTACTCAATGTTACCATTCATACTCACAATGACTTTGTTTCCATGTTTAATCACGGATGGGAAAAAGCCTTACCCTTGATAAAAGCCATTAGTGAAGAGCAAGCTTAGGGTTCTTGCTTATCTTGGGCTGACGATGCGTTGCCTGAAGGTATACAATAGCACGCAAGATAGCGCACCTAAGAGAGTGGATGATGGAATTTAAAGTTGATACCCATACACATACGTACGCCAGTGGTCACGCGTACAGTACCTTGATTGAAAATGCAAAGTTGGCAAAAGAGAACGGGCTGGATATGTTCTCCACGACCGATCACGCAGAATCAATGCCGGGTGCGCCTCATTACTGGTTCTTCTCTAACCAGAAAATTCTGCCTCGCTTTCTTGAAGGCGTTGCGATTATTCGTGGCGTTGAATCTAACATTATGAATACCGAAGGCGACATTGATATTCCACTGAGTGTGGACCGCAACTTAGATTGGGTGATCGCGAGTTTTCATGAACCCGTTTTTCGTCCTGCAAACAAGCAAACTCACACGGAAGCACTTGTTAATGTCATTCAGAGTGGTCGTATTGATGCGCTCGGTCATCTTGGTAATCCAAATTTCGACTTTGATTTTCAGACCGTTTTAGCGTGCGCGAAAGAGCACAATGTCGCGATTGAAATTAATAACACCACGCTGAAAGGCAACAGCCGAGTAGGCAGCGTAGACCGTTGCCACGAGATTGCACAAATCGGGAAAGATCTCGGTGTTTTCTTCACCACGGGCAGTGACGCGCACTTCTGTCACGATGTTGGTAATCTGGAGTTGGTTGGAGAGTTAATGGACAAAGTGGGTATTGATAGCAAGAAAGTGATTACTCACACCGCTCAGCAGTTTTTGTCTTTCTTAGCTTTGAGAGGCCGTAAACCAATTGCAGAATATGACAGCCTTCTCAACGCATAAACTTGATTACATTTAAGGTATGCACCCGACGCCAGATTGCTTTACACTGCGACCCGGAAATACTCAACTAAGCTAGTTTTTCGCCTTTTATGGCGTAGGTTATTTGGGTGAATAAAGCCGACACAGAATTCGGCACTATAAATGGAGAAGTGAAAAATGTTACGTCCTTTAGTCCTAGGGTGTGCGATTGCGTTTGGCTCAACATACGCAATGGCAGAAGCGGTTGATTTAAAACAAAACATGAAACAGATGAAGATGGAATTCAAACAGGCGGCAGAAGCATCTGATGTCGAAACCATGAAATCTGCGATTGATAGCTTGCAAGCGATTGTTGAACAATCTAAGCGTGGTAATTACCCACCAGAGAAGTTTGATACTTACTTAGAAGGCTTTAACAAGCTGACGGTAACGCTAGATAAGATTGAAGCGGATCTTGATGCGGGCAAGCTACAAGAAGCAAAAGACCAACTGCGTGAAATCGATAGCCTTCGTGAAGAGTACCACGACAAGCGCAATCCAAGCATTTGGAGCAAGTTGTTCGGCTAATTATCTACTGAGCGGAGCATTTGCTCGTGGCAGTGGATTACGCGTTATCTCTAAGTAATGAATGAACACATTATCAGCCTGCCATTTCGGCGGGCTTTTTTGCGCCTGTCAATCGATGCATTCAAGAAAACCTGTGAGGTAGCAACCACTTATTGATCCTGTTTTTGAGCTACCACTCAGAATTGGTTACGCTGTGTGAAATTTGTTAAGTCACCGTTATGCGTAGATTAATTCCTTTTTACCGCTCGATGTTATTTGCTAGTGCTCTCAGTTGGGTGCTAGTGACGCTGATGCCTGTTATCAATGCTCATGGTAACAGCATGGGCGTGTGGGCGACGCTATGTACGCTTAACGGATTTGAGTTGGTCCAAATAGAAGAGGGCGACAATTCGGTCAGCCACAAAGGCAAGCCTTGTCCGTTTAGCCACTTCTCGACTTTTCATCACGATACACTTCCAACGACACCGATACTTTCAAGACAGAGCTTGGTGACTTCTGACAGCTACGCTTATTTGGCTCTAAGTGTGCGATTTGAAACACCAGTTCCTAGAGCGCCGCCAGTTTCCCTTTTCTCATAACAAAAACAATTACACGATACCCAAGTAACCTCGAGATGCTTGGTTCAGCGAGAATGACTTGGTTTGTAGACGCGGCGGCGATTTAAAGGTCTAGTGGGTCTAAATCAAGATATCGACAACAAAGTATACAAGCCAAGGCAACTCGCCCTTCGGGAGCGTGTCATTGCTCCGATTGTTGCTTCAAACAACTTGGAAAGAGTTGTCTATTACACAGCGTTGTTTTCTTTGCACTCGAATCAATGACAACGCTCTGAATCCAGCATCTTGAAGTCACTTGGGTATATAGTCAGCAACACTGCCACTTCGAGCAGTGGTACTCCCAAATCTAAGTCAAATAACGCCGCATACGAATGCGTATGTGTAGGATGCGTTTGACTGAATTTGGGTGTTCAACAATGAAAAAAGGAAAATACACATGTTGAGAAACTCGGCAAAGCCTCAACTCAAGGAAGCCTC
This sequence comes from Vibrio sp. 1159, assembly GCF_033340395.1. Lineage (NCBI taxonomy): Bacteria > Pseudomonadati > Pseudomonadota > Gammaproteobacteria > Vibrionales > Vibrionaceae > Vibrio > Vibrio sp. 1159. The sequence goes on from NZ_JAWOWL010000021.1 coordinate 74,558, forward strand.
ACGCGCAAAATCCATCTACTTTATGACGTGGCGATGGCACTTCTACGCAGGTTTGTTCGTCATTCCATTTATGCTGATGCTTTCCCTCACGGGATTGGTGATGTTGTTTGATGACGAAATCGAACTGGCTCGATACGAAGCGACATTACAAGTTTTACCACAAGAGCACATGGTTCCTGTCTCTGCACAATTAGAAACCGTAAAGCAGGCGTATCCCGATTTTAATGTCACTCAATTTGTACCTGCTAAAACGGCCGATATTGCCAACCGATTCTCGATTCAAAACCAAGAAGGCAGCTCGTTGATTGTTGCAGTAAATCCTTATACAGGAGACGTACAGGGCACCATTAATCGTGGTGACAGCATCTATGAACTGATGAACAGCATTCACGGCACCTTGCTCATCGGCGACCTAGGCGACCGTTTAATTGAAATCGCCGCAAGTCTGGGGATTTTACTGTTGGTGTCTGGTTTGTACCTTTGGTTACCTAGAGACAACGCCAGCCGCGCCGGCTTTTTGAAAATTCGCCTTAACAATGGCCCTCGAATTTTGATGCGTGACCTGCATGCGAATTTAGGTGGCGTGCTGTCGATTGTTCTGTTGTTCTTTTTGATTTCAGGTTTGTCGTGGGCAGGGATCTGGGGGGCGAAAATGGTGCAAGCTTGGAATACCTTCCCAACCTATTACACATGGGGTGAGAAACCGGAATCCACGCTGACACATAAAGATCTTAACCATGGTGCATCAGAAGAGATGCCATGGAACTTAGAGCTTGCTGCTGTGCCAGAGTCGAAAGATAAGCCCGCTCATGATCATGCCAATATGAAGGAAGAGACGGCATACGCAGGCAACCATGATGCGCTCTCCATTGATGATATCATCCTCAAGGCTGAAATGTTGGGCTTCACTGGCTATAAGCTGTTTTTGCCACGCTCTGAGACGGGCGTTTACACCGTTGCAGCTAACTCTATGGGCGGCGATATTTCCGACCCAAGACAAGATCGCACCAGCCACTTTGACCAGTATTCCGGTCGCTTGTTGGTGGATGTAACGTGGCAAGATTACAGCCTATTTGCCAAGTTCATGGCGGCAGGTGTGTCATTGCATCAAGGTGATGTGAGTATATTGAACAAAGTACTCAACGTAGTGTTCTGTTTGGCGTTCATCTTAATCTCAATCACAGGTGTGGTGATGTGGTGGATTCGTAGACCAAGTCGCAGTGCCGCATTGGGCGCGCCACCTAAGTTTCAACAAGACAGTATTTGGAAGCTTGGCTTAGTAACGTTAGTGATATTGTGTCTCGCGTTCCCGATGGGCGGTTTGGCAATTGTTACGGTTCTCGCACTGGATTGGCTGTTGTTCAACCGCGTTGAGAAACTGAAAACGGCGTTGAATTAGTAACAGACAAAGAATGGAATAATAAAAGAGCCTGCGAAGTCGAAGTGCTGGCTCTTTTTATTTCTGGTAAATCTCCAGTGGCAAGCCATCTGGGTCTTGGAAGAAGGTAAAGGCTTTGCCCGTGAACTCGTCAATCCGAATTGGCTCAACTTCAACGTCATTCGATTCGAGGTAGGCTTTTGCTTGCTCAACATCATCAACCAAAAACGCGAGGTGTCTCAACCCTTGTGCTTCGGGAAAGCTTGGTCTTTTAGGTGCGCCCGGAAAGCTAAACAGCTCAACTTGGCTACCGTCAGGTAAAGCGAGATCAAGCTTGTAGGAGTCTCTGGCTTCACGATAGTTTTCAGCAATGACTTTCAATCCCAACACTTCAGTGTAAAAGCGTTTTGACCTTGGGTAATCGCTGCAAATGATCGCGACGTGATGGATGGCATTAAACATGGTTAGCCTCTTCAAACATGGCTCGTATCCTCAAGCATGGTTAGTGTCCTCGGAGACTAAATGCTCCTTAACGAAGTCGATAAACACGCGCAGACGAGCAGGCATGTATTTGGTTTGTGCATACTGCATCGCGATAGCGCCATGGTAGTTACTCTTGATCATCCAATCCGGCAGAACCTCCACCACTTCTCCTTGCTCTAACGCGTCTTTGATCACGAAGTCATGGAAGATCCCAATTCCCAAGCCGGACTTAACTCCGTTCAAGCGCATTTGAGAATGGTTGACGGCGTAGCGTCCACTTACGGCAATGGAGTGGAACGCTTCTTCTTTAAAGAATGACCAGATGTTGTCTTTGTCGTTCTCGGCAAGGTAAATACAATCGTGCTGCTCAAGCTCGGTTGGGTGCTCAGGCATACCATGTTTGGCTAGGTAATCTGGAGAGGCACATAAAACGAGATTGGTCTTGCTGATCTCTTTGAGTACCAGATTCTCATCGGGTTTGTCGGTGAGCTTGAATGCGACATCAATGCCTTGGCGGAACAGATCGATCTCACCATCTGCTGCACGCAGCTTAAGCTGTATGTTTGGATAACGTTCTAGGAATGGCAACACAAACGGTTGAAGCACCGAATTAAGAAATGCTTCAGGGGCTGCTACTGTGAGTGCGCCTGTTGGCTCAGCATGATCTTCCGCAGATAGCTCAACGGCTTGCTGCGCGGCATTCACCATTGCGATGCTTTGGTCGTAAACCTTTTGCCCAGCTTGAGTGATGATCAACTTACGAGTCGTGCGCTCAAACAGTTTGACCGAGAGGGCTTGTTCCAACCGTGTGATCAACTTACTTAAAGCCGATGGCGTTACGCCGAGTTGTTTAGCAGCAGCGGTAAAACTGCCTTCGTTTACCACCAAGATAAACGAAGCAAGATCAGGAAGTAGGGCAATGAGTTTTGGATTAACCATAATTGTTCAGTTCTGCGCAGCGGAATAACGATATTGTCTGGTACGGTTTCACGAGGTTCAAGTGTCACCGTCTCGCTTTAACGATATTTTGCCAAAAATGCATTGAGTGCAGGCAAGCCAGATTCACCAGTATGGTATTGCTGCCAACAGTGATAAATGGCCGTTTCGTGGTCTGCAATTAACTCGATAGCTTCTCGCTCAGCGATTGAATACTGCTGTGAAGCGTTCACTTCTTCATGCCACTCTCGATACTTGACCTCATAAGGTTCTACCCATTTCAGAAGAGTCGCCACCAACTCTTGCCATGGTAAACCAATCCACTTAGTTGCATCTGCCAAGCCTTTATCCAGCATCTCTTGGTGTCGACTTTCGATATCCATGCCATTTGTTAGCAGTACAGGTTTGAGCTTTTCTGCGGTTAGCTCTTCCACTTCAATCAAGGTTTGCCACAGTGTTTGTTGTTCACTTTGGGTGTAATGGCTCAAGTAGTGGTTGAAAAAAGCGATGCCGTAGATTTCGCCATAGTAGGCAGACAGAACGTTATGAATCATTGTGAGAATCGTGATTTAAACAGAGAATACCGCATTGTAGGAGGGGAAAGCGCGAAGTGTAAATACAAAAAGTGCTGTTGACAGAATTCGAACAGAACTTGTGAGAATTTTATGAGAATTCGATGAAGTTGCTGATAGATTTGCTCGTCATTCTTAGAGGCAAGAACGCAAAACGTTCGAAACGTAATGCTTAACCTACTCAAGTCACGAACAAAGAAGTAAAGCCGTACAGATGGGCTTGGGTAGTTCAACCCTCATTTAAGGATGGAATCACAATGAAAAAACGTACCCAACTCGGACTCGTCATGACTTCAGTCGCTATGGCACTAGGCTCTGCATCAGTGAATGCGGCGGAATTGGAAATCACCGTGACAAACGCAACCAAAGGCATCTACTTTACGCCTCTTATTGTTGCCGCACATGGTTCTGATCTTCAAATGTTCAGAACGGGTCAAGCAGCAACGCCAGAACTAGAAGCAATGGCAGAAGGCGGTGATATCTCTGGTCTTGCTAGTGTGATTGGTAACGCTGGTGGTGCTGTGGTTGAGAACCCTGCTGGTGGCATTTTGAATCCGGGTGTTGCAACCACCTTCACCTTGGACAGTGGCGACCACGGTTATCTTTCTCTGAGCGCGATGTTGTTGCCAACCAATGATGGTTTCGTCGGTCTGGATAGTTGGAAGATTCCAACGGAAGCGGGTACATACCGAGCAACGCTAAGAAGTTACGATGCCGGTACAGAAGCGAACGATGAACTTGCGTCTAGCATGCCAAACCCACCTTTCATTACCTTTGGTACTGGCGGCACAGGCGTTGAAGCAACGGTAACTAACGACAAAGTTCACGTGCATCCGGGTAACCTTGGTGATAGCGATCCAGCCGGCGGCATCAGTGACCTAGACAGCAGCAGCCATCGTTGGTTAAACCCAGTTGCAACCATCACAATCGTTGTGAAGTAAGGGGGATGTATGAAATACAGAATCTTACTAGTTGCAGCTTCAGTCGGCTTGCTTGCCGGTTGTCCAAGCGATGATGATAACGATGTAGTGAAATCGTACCGCTACACCGTCAACGTGGCGAACTTGACTGCGAATCAACCTATGTCTCCGCTCGCGGTACTCACTCACAATGGTGACTACCAACTGTTTGAAATTGGACAAGCCGCATCTGTTGAACTTGAGCATCTTGCCGAAGGCGGGAGTAACGCTGAGCTGATTGAGTTGATGAACAGCAATGACAGTGTTTACCAAGGTATTTCGGGTAATGGATTGGTGTTGCCGGGTGCATCGGACGAAGTCACCATCACGGTTGACCCTAGTCGTTACGGTTACTTGTCTGTTGCGTCTATGTTTGTGAATACCAATGATGCCTTTGTTGGCGAAACGGGGCTATCGCTCAAATCGCTCGCAGTGGGTGAAAGCTATGAAATGAGCATGAACGTTTGGGATTCTGGCACGGAACTGAACGATGAACTTGCCGCAACCATTCCAGGCCCAGCAGGTGGCGGTGAGGGTTTCAATGCCGCACGTAATGACAGCAATGACATTGTTGCTTTTCATGCGGGTGTTGTTAGCCAAGATGACGGATTAGTAAACTCAGCACTTTCTGCGAACCATCGTTTCCTGAACCCAGGTGCGAAAGTCACCATCACTCGAGTCGAGTAACACAGGCTCCGATGACGTCTCCTTTCCAAAGCGCTTGTAGCCGAGCGCTTTATCCCTCATGGCGTCATCGGAACCTTTTTTGAAAGAATTTCTAATTTGTTCCGGTCATGTGCAAAGTGAGGATACTCGAAGGCAAGGAAAGGACCATGGAACAACAGGCAATCAATTTAGTCGCGAACATCTTGTTGGTGGAAGATGACGATGATTTGGCAGAACTGGTTCAGATGCATCTCAAGTTTCAAGGACACCAAGTGTCGCGAGCCACAAATGTCGCCGATGCTAAAGCGCAATACCAGCAACAACCCTTTGATTTATTGATCCTTGACCGAGGTTTACCAGATGGTGATGGCCTAGACATCTGCCATTATTTGCGTCAGCAACAAGATTGGAGCCCAGTGCTCATGCTGACAGCCAGAGACGGTGAAATGGACAAGGTTGACGGTTTAGAAGCGGGCGTTGATGACTACATCACTAAGCCATTTAGCGTATTAGAATTCCAAGCACGAGTGCGAAACGTGCTGCGCAGAGTCAGCCAAACCGCAGAAGCCAAAGTAGCGAATGGAGTCCTCGACGATGCGATGGACTTTGGTCCGCTGAGAATTATTCCGGAGTTGCACCAAGTATCCCTAAACGACAAAGATGTCACTCTTACCGCGACAGAGTTTACTTTGCTGCAGTTTCTCGCGACTCGTCCGGGCAGAGTCTACAGTAAAGATGAATTGCTCGATCACGTTTGGAACACTAGCCATTCTGGTTATCACCACACTGTGTGTAGCACCATAAACCGTTTACGCAGCAAGTTGTCGTTGTCTGATTCTGATCACCACTTCATTCAAACTGTTTGGGGTGTTGGGTATAAGTTTCAACCAAGACACTAATGCAAGAAAGTAAGTCAAGACAGTAAGTCGGCAGTTGTTTTCACCGTCATTTTTCAATCATCACGGGTGTTTCAGAAACATCGCTGTTTAAGGAGGCGATAGGATGAGCTTCAAATCTCGCTTAGTGGTATTTACTAGCTTGTGGTTTTGCCTCGCGGCGGTGGTGATTGCACTGACTTACAATTGGCAAAAAGAAACCATTGAGTTACGCACTAAGCAAAGCCTACATAAAGAGCTAGCCAGCCACATGCGTGATGATAATCCGCTGATGATCGGGACGGATTACAACCCTAAAGCGCTCAAGTCGATTTTTCACACGCTCATGCTGATCGGCCCTGACTTTGAAATCTACTTCCTCGATAGCCAAGGCAATATCACCACCCATGCAGCACCAGAAGGAGCGGAGATCATGGGAGCGGTGGATCTCAATCCCATTAAGCAATTCTTAAATGACCAGCCTTTTCCTATTTTGGGTGAAGACCCACGTAATCGTGGTGAACACAAAGTCTTTTCTGTCGCAGCGATAGAGGAATTAGGCTCTACGGTCGGTTATCTCTATGTGGTGATTGGTAGTACCCGACATGACGCCATTGCCAATGCTCAAGTCGATACTCCTTACATCGCGCTGGCAGGATTGGTCTTAGTGTCCATTTTAGGCTTTGCTCTTGGAGCTTATGTACTGGTCAAACGTAGCCTATTGAACCCAATTGAGCGCGTGACCAAACAACTTCAACAGCAAGCTGAACATGATTTCCGCCTGCAACCTGATTTTACTCACCAAGTGCCGGAGCTCGTGCCGATTGCGCACTCTTATCAGATGATGGCGAAGCACATTCAGCAACAGTTTTTACAGTTGGAGTATCAATCGTCTCATCGTCGTCAAAGCTTGTTGCAGCTTAGTCACGATTTAAAAACGCCGTTATCGAGCGTGCTGGGTTATTTGGAAACATGGCGTTTGCAACATCCGGAATCCGATCCTTTGATTGACGTCGCTTTCCGAAATTGTGAGAAGCTCTCAACTCAATTGCATTCTTTGTTAGACGCCGCGCGCAAAGAAGCTCCAATGCCAAACTACGAGTACCGCCCCGTAGATCTTGGCGCGTTGATGGCAGAATGTGCCGAAACGATGCAGAGCCAGTTTTCTCGTAAAGAAGTGGTGTTGAAAGTGGATATCGATAGCGAAATCCAAACCGTGGGTGACAAGGGGCTATTGGAGCGGTTGGTATTGAACCTGCTTGAAAATGCATTGCGCCACAGCCCAATCGGCTCGGAAGTGCATTGCCAAGCACATTTGAGTGAGGATAAGTCGCGTATCCACTTTACCTTCGTCAATCACATCGAGGAAGAAGCGGAGGGCGGTTCTTTGGGGATCGGGACGAAGATTGTTCAATCGATCTTAATGCTTCACCACAGCTACCTTGAGACCAATGCAACATCCTCTCAATATCAACAGAAGTTCACACTTCTCGCAATCTAAAGAGAAGTGTGAGACATAAGTTAATGTTTATTCAATAACACCACATACGACGCGAGCGCCGCCACCACCTAGCTTACTTGGGTGATCGGAGTGATTGTCACCACCTGCATGGATCATTAACGCTCGACCTTTTAAATCCGATAATTTTAGGCGAGGCGCGACAACGGGCTGATTGGCATTGCCGTCCATGTCCACATAGAGTGGAGGTAAGTCGCCTAAATGATTGTCATCGGTCCAAGGATAGCCATGCTTCCCTGTGTTGTTAGGATCATAATGGCCACCTGCTGCGCCGCCTAATACGGTTTTGTCATCCTTTTCTATGCTATCGCAAGATGGATTAGTGTGAACATGGAAACCGTGCACACCTGCTGACAAACCTGATAATTGAGGCGTAAAAACAACGCCATAATCACTTTGTGAAATCTCAATGGTACCAGCGCTCTCATTGGTGTTGAGAGCAGTCATTTCTACCGTTTTTGCTAGCGCGTTAGGGGCGGCGACAAGAGCGGATGCAACTGAAATGCATAGCAATCCTTTTAACATGGGACCTCCTTCTTTTAGGGTGTACGCTCAAGCACATATTAGTGAAAACCTGTTTTACTTATGTCTGTTGAGCGGTGAGTTTATGTCATAGAGTGATGTGTATCACTTTATGGTCTTAAACTGATATCTCGATCCGAAATCAGCTTTCTTTTATTTAGTCTTAACATGTTGAGATCGTTAAGATATAAAAAGAATAGACGCCAATCTTAAAATAGCCTGAATATTTTTAAATTAACGCAAAGTTAAATTTTTAATGACTTTATAACAAAGCTCATAATTGTTTTATAAAGAATTTGGTGGAATTGTCCGCAATAAAGAATAATCAAATTAACGAATATATTAATGTGAACATTGTTGTTTATAGATTTGTGGTCAAACTGTTGCTTATATCATCAAATAAGATAAAAAATTGGAACTAAAGTCACTTAATGGCAGAGGAAAAAATTAAACTCTGATTGTAATGGGTAATAATGTTTTAGTAACAGATAGTTACGCACTTAAAATTAATAATATGGCTAATTTCCGACAAGGATTGAAAAAGATGAAAGACAAGGAATCTATTCAGACTAATAGCAGCCGCCGTAATTTTCTGAAAGGCGCAACAGGAGCTGTTGTTGCTGGTGTGAGTGCTTCCGCTTTCTCAGGCGTAGCTCAAGCACGAGAACAGAAAATTGATTGGAGCAGCCGCGGGCTAGGTAGAAAACATGATAAGCGCTTCTGGCGTAAAGTGCGAAGACAGTTCGTTTTGGACAAACGAACCACTTACATGAACATTGGTACAACAGGTTCAATGCCAAAACATGTTCTTGAAGATTACGAGCATAACAACAAGCTAGTGGCTAAATATCCTTGGGATATGAAAGGCAAATTTGGCTCTTGGCCGTATATTTCTGAGATGGTTAAAGACGTCGCACCAGGTTTTGGTGCTAACCCAGAAGAGATCATTCTCAGCCGCAACACTACTGATGGCTTATGCTCGATCATTAATGGCTTACACTTTGAACCAGGTGATGTGATTCTAACGACACACCATGAACATATTGCTGCAACATCACCTATGAACGTAGCGAAACATCGTTTTGGTGTGGATGTGGTAGAAATTCAACTACCAGTATTTACTGGTACCGAAAACGTTTCTGAGCAAGATTACATTCAAGCGTTCCGAGACGCGCTTGATGCGAATCAAAACGTTCGCCTAATTGTTTTCTCTCATATCACATACAAAACAGGAACCGCGCTACCAGCAAAAGCCATTTGTGCTTTAGCAAAAGAGTATGGTGTACCTACTCTTGTTGATGGCGCGCATACGGTCGGTATGTTTGACCTTGATTTCCACGATATGGATTGTGATTTCTATGCAGGATCTGGTCATAAGTGGCAGTGTGGTCCGGGCGCGACGGGTATTCTGTATGTTCGTGATAACGGTAACCGGTTGAATGAGTATTGGAGTGACCGAGAGAACCCGTTATGGTTGATCAACTCCTCACTTTCTCATGCTGATTACCTGGGTAAACAGCTGCAAATGCAATACATTGGTAACGATAACTATCCTGCGAAACAAGCACTAGTTGATAGTTGCAAAATGTGGGATGAGATTGGTCGAGACCGTATCGAAGAGCGAGTTGTAAGCCTTGGTAGTTTATGTAAAACCTTGCTTCAAGAGTACTTACCACAAGCCAAAATGTATTCACCAAACGTGGAAGGCTTAACCAGTGGCTTAACGACGGTTAACCCGTTCTCCGATGTAACTAATGAAGAGATACTGACGGAATTCCGAGATCGTTTACGTGAAGAGTATGGTTACATCATCCGTACGACTAGCTTTAAGCTGCATAAGGATGATGACTTTGATACTTACGCGCTGCGTATCTCTACGCATTTGTTCCATGACGAACAAGATGTGGAAGGGCTCGTAGTGGCGATGACGAATTTGTATTACTCGTCGTTCTAACATCGTTGTTTATCACTCAAGCGCCCATTATTGGGCGCTTTGTGAAAGGTAAGGATATTATTATGTCAGTCATAACATTCAAAAGAACTTTAGCGACGGTGGCGCTCATGGTTACCTCTGTTGCGTCGTCTGCCGCTTGGTCAGACGATTTACAACAAATCCGTGAACGCGGTGTACTGCGTCACATTGGTGTCCCGTACGCTAACTTTGTCTCCTATATTGAACAAGGTGAAGTGGAAACTTTGACTGGCTTGGATGTAGAGATAATAAAAGGTTTTGCAAAGTCGTTAGGTGTTCAGTACCAGTATGTTCCAGCACAGTGGAGCGACGTGGTTGGTAAGTTGACAGGGCAAAATGTGCAATATCACAACAAGCAGGCTGTTGTCGGAGAAAGTGTTCCAATTGAAGGCGATTTGATCGCAAATGGCGTTACTATTCTTGATTGGCGCTCTGAGGTTGTCGATTTTTCACAAGATTATTTTCCTTCAGGTGTATGGTTGGTTTCCAGATCCGACTCTAGTCTGAGCCCGATTAAACCAAGTGGGTCGGTCGATGAAGATGTTAAAAACGTCAAGCAGCTGATCGATGGTCGCGAAGTGTTAGCTTTAGAACATTCTTGCTTGGATCCTAACCTTTATGACTTATATGACACAGGTGCAAAAGTTATATTGCCTGATGGGGCGCGTCTCCTTAATGAGATGGTTCCAGCGATAATGAAAAATGATGCGGAAAGCACATTATTAGATGTTGCGGATACGCTAATTGCCCTCGAAAAATGGCCGGGTGAAATAAAAGTCATTGGCCCTATATCTGAAAATCAAAAAATGGCTGTTGCATTCCGTAAAAACTCCCCTGAATTACGCAAAGCATTTGATCGTTATTTAGACTCGATAAAAAAAGACGGTTCATACGAAAAACTAGTAAAAAAATACTATCCATCTATTTACTACTTTTATAACGATTACTTTATAGAAGATAAAAAGAAAGTCCGATGAATAAGGCCGTTAAAAAATTTTCCAGTAAAAGATTTATTACAATAAGCGCAATATTAGTTTCAATTTACCTAGCTATGCTTATTACTGTGACTAGCGTAGGTCAAAATAAATTAAAAGAATCTCAATACAGAGAACTAGATTTAAAAGTTAAAAGTTATGCAAGCACACTCGATAATTTATTTACCATAGCGAGTGAAGATGTTGATAATCTAGCTACAGATAAAACAATACAAACATTCTTTGGTAATTTAGCTTCTGGAATGTCAATGGAGTATGGGTTAGGTGCCAGTTTAATTAATTTAAAGCGTCGCTTCGATGAGAAGATAGACAGTAAGCTAATTAATAGCAGCCAAATCTATAAAAAGCTCACGCTGGTCGGCAGTGATGGAGTCACCATTGTCACCACAGGCTCCGAAAACCTTGCCGAGCATAAGATGGACATACAAACCTTAATGACTCAACACGGGCATCCCGAAGAGGTTTGTGCGACGCGATACAATGATGACGTTCGCATTCAAGTCATTAAGCAAGTTAAGTTCTCCGGAAAGCCTGTTGCCTTTTTAATTGCCGATCTTAATAAGAATATTGTTATTGACCAACTTACTAACCAAGAACACGAAGATAGTTATAGCCGAATGGTACTAAAAATAAAAGACGTGGAAATGGTTGTATGGGATACCATAAATAAAACACCTTCTCACAATAAGGATGAGAACTATTTCGTTTCTGAGGCTGTAGACGGAAAAATTTACTTTGAAGTTCCTGTGGATAAACATCACTTCAAATTGATGGCGTGGTTCGAGCCTTTGAGTGAACGAGATATATTTACATCACGGCTCTTTATTATTGGTTTGAGTATTCTGGCCGTTATGATCGTCATTGCTTTATGTTATGCATTCATCACGAACAATAATAGGATTGAATTGAAAATTAAGCTTGAGGAAGAAAAAAAGCGTAAAGATATTCTTTCTCAACAGAATAAAAAATTAACGAACGAAATTGAACGTCGAAAAGCGTCTGAAAAAGAACTCGCCTTCCAAGCTAAATATGACACATTAACCAATTTACCTAATCGTAGTTATGGTTCCGAGCGATTGGCTTTGGAGTTAATTAGGGCATCGCGTAGTGGGTCTAAAGTGTTGGTGATGTTCATCGACTTAGACCACTTTAAGCAGATTAACGATTCAATGGGGCACTTTGTTGGGGATGAAATCCTTAAACTCAGTGCTCAGCGACTGTATCAAGTCGCAAGAAAAACAGACTTATTGGCGAGAATTGGTGGGGATGAGTTTTTACTCGTCATCCCTGATTTGCCTGATAATGATACTGCAAAGCGAGTTGCTTCAAGTGTACTTTCGGCGTTTAACGATCCGTTTGTTTGGAACAACCATGAATTCTTCTTGAGTAGCAGCGTCGGAATGTCTGTGTTCCCGGATGACGGAGACAACGCTGAGCAGCTCCTTGCATGTGCTGATATGGCAATGTATCGGGCGAAACAAGATGGGCGTGATGGCTTTTGTTTTTATAACCATAATATGAACCAAGACTTGCAACGCTACTTAGATCTGGAAAATCGTCTGAGAAGTGCGATCTCCAATCAGTTGTTAGAGCTGTATTATCAGCCAATTATTGAGCTGAGTAGTGGTAAAATCGTAGGGGCAGAAGCGCTAATGCGTTGGAATGATGACAAGTACGGATTCGTAAACCCTGAAGAGTTTATCTCTATTGCAGAGAAAAATGGTTTAATTCATCAAATTGGTGAGTTTGCTATTCAACAAGCGTGTCGACAAGCGGCACAATGGCAGAGTCTGACTCCGTTGTTTGTTTCTGTAAACTTTTCTAGTGTTCAATTTAGGTACTGCGAGCGCTTACTTACGTTTATTAAACACAGCCTTGAGGAGTCTGGTCTTCCGTCAGATAAGTTCGATATTGAAGTGACAGAAAGTCTCCTCTTCGATCACGATTCTGAGCTATTAGACATGCTTAATAACTTACGAGCGTTAGGCACCAAACTTACTATTGATGATTTTGGTACTGGTTATTCTGCGCTGAGTTACTTGCAGAAGTTTCCGTTCGACCGCTTAAAGATTGATCGTAGCTTTATGCAAAATATGTTCGAGAACGACTCAGACCGCGAGCTTGTGAACGTAATCATAGCAATGGCGAAAGCGCTGGATCTTAAGATCGTCGCAGAAGGCATCGAAGAACAGCGTCATGTGGATTACCTGAAAAACCTAAACTGTGAGTTCGGACAAGGTTTCCACTATAGCCGACCATTACCTGCTAAGGACTTTGAAGCACTTTTGGCTAAGCCTACCTGGCTATAATTCCTTTTATAACAACCTCATAGAAAAGCATTAATCGAATTTGTGCCTAGGATTCATTAATGCTTTTCCACCTTAAGGTATAATCCTTCCTCCTTCCTTGAATTACACTACAATTAATTGATGAGTGATAGCCCGTGACGCCCGTCACATAAAGGCTAAGCCTAATTCTAAACGAGTAAATACTCGCCAAAATAACTAGGAAGGAATTTCAAATGTCTTCTGCATTCTACCAACAGATTCAGCAGCAAATCGAAGAAGTAAAGGCGGAAGGCCTTTACAAATCAGAGCGTGTCATTACGTCTCAACAGCAAGCGGCTGTTAAAATCTCTACTGGTGAAGAAGTACTAAACTTCTGTGCGAACAACTACCTTGGTCTTGCTAACCACCCGGCACTTATCGAAGCGGGTAAAGCAGGCATGGACGAGCACGGCTTTGGTATGGCTTCAGTACGTTTTATCTGTGGTACGCAAGACATCCACAAAGAGCTTGAGCAGAAGCTTTCTAAGTTCCTAGGTAAAGAAGATACGATTCTTTACACATCATGTTTCGACGCAAACGCGGGCCTATTTGAAACTATTCTAGGCAAAGAAGACGCAATCATCTCTGACGCTTTAAACCACGCGTCAATCATCGACGGTGTTCGTCTATGTAAAGCGATGCGTTTCCGCTACTCAAACAACAACATGGAAGAGCTAGAGCAACAACTGATCGCTGCGAAAGAAGCAGGTGCTCGCCACATTCTTATCGTAACGGACGGTGTGTTCTCAATGGACGGCGTAGTAGCAAACCTTCCGGCTATCTGTGACCTAGCAGAGAAGTACGGCGCATTGACGATGGTTGATGACTCTCACGCTGTTGGCTTCATGGGCAAAACAGGTGCAGGTACGCACGAGCACCACAACGTGGTTGACCGTATCGACATCATCACTGGTACGCTAGGCAAAGCAATGGGCGGCGCTTCAGGCGGTTACACATCTGGTAAAGCGGAAGTGATTGACTGGCTACGTCAGCGTTCTCGTCCATACCTATTCTCTAACTCTGTTGCACCAGCAATCGTAAGCGCTTCTATCCGCGTTCTAGATCTACTAGAAGAGAGCGGTGACCTACGTGATCGTCTATGGGAAAACGCAGCACACTTCCGTACTCGTATGGAAGACGCGGGTTTCACAATGGGTGGTGCTGACCACGCAATCATCCCAATCATGCTTGGCGACGCAAAAGTAGCAGCAGAATTTGCAGAGCGTGCGCTGGAGAAAGGCATCTACGTAATCGGCTTCTCATTCCCTGTAGTACCAAAAGGTCAAGCACGTATCCGTACTCAAATGTCTGCGGCGCACTCTCGCGAGCAACTAGACCGTGCAATCGACGCGTTCATCCAAGTTGGTAAGGACATGGGTCTTATTTAAGATTCTAGGCCTTAGACAATAGGGCCTTTAATTAAGGTTACATTATGAAAATTAAAGCATTATCAAAGCTAAAGCCTGAAGAAGGCATCTGGATGACTGAGGTTGATAAACCTGAAGTTGGCCATAACGACATTCTGATCAAAATTAAGAAAACCGCTATCTGTGGTACAGACGTACACATCTACAATTGGGACGAATGGTCACAAAAGACAATTCCAGTGCCTATGGTTGTCGGTCACGAATACGTGGGTGAAGTGGTTGCGATTGGTCAGGAAGTTCGTGGCTTTGAAATCGGTGACCGCGTATCTGGCGAAGGTCACATCACGTGTGGTCATTGTCGTAACTGTCGTGGCGGCCGTACTCACCTATGTCGTAACACGATTGGTGTGGGCGTTAACCGCGAAGGTGCATTCGCAGAATACCTAGTGATCCCAGCGTTCAACGCGTTCAAGATCCCTGAAGGCATCTCTGACGATCTAGCGTCTATCTTTGACCCGTTTGGTAACGCAGTACACACAGCACTTTCTTTCGACCTAGTAGGCGAAGACGTGCTTATCACAGGTGCTGGCCCAATCGGTATCATGGCAGCAGCGGTTGCTAAACACGTTGGTGCTCGCCACGTAGTGATCACAGACGTGAACGAATACCGTCTAGAACTTGCTCGTAAGATGGGTGTAACACGCGCAGTAAACGTGGCTGAAGAGAAGCTAGAAGACGTAATGGCTGAGCTAGGCATGACAGAAGGCTTCGACGTTGGTCTAGAAATGTCTGGTAACCCAGCAGCATTCAACTCAATGCTAACCACAATGAACCACGGTGGTCGCATTGCACTACTAGGTATTCCACCGTCAGACATGGGTATCGACTGGAACCAAGTTATCTTCAAAGGCTTGGTGATCAAAGGTATCTACGGTCGCGAAATGTTCGAAACTTGGTACAAGATGGCTTCACTGATCCAATCTGGTCTGGATCTATCGCCAATCATCACGCACCACTACAAGATTGATGACTTCCAAGAAGGCTTCGATGTAATGCGCAGCGGTATGTCAGGCAAAGTTATTCTTGATTGGGAATAACTTATTCAAGTAAGAAATGCGCTCCTTTTTGGGGCGCATTTTTGTTTCATGAAGATTTTTGTTTCGGGAAGAAATGGTCGCCAATCTTTTCTAAACTTCTCGTATCGTTCTGCTACTTTTTTTAGATTTTTTCCACTCAACTTCACCCTACCTTCTAACTCATTGTCGATTCTGTATTTGGAATAAGATAATAACCATTTGTTTTTAGCGGTTATTTTTTAGCATTACATGCTTAAAAATCGTCATTTTTAAGTTTAATGTTTTTATTTTCTGTTCGTCTTTATCCTTATCCTGCTTCTTTTTATTGTTTTACATTTTATATGCATTTGGTTTGTCATAATTGAGCTATAACTAATAAAAAGGTTACCGATATACAGTGGAATGTAAAAATGGAGCTTTATATGAAAAGATTTTATCTGATGATGCCTCTGCTCTTAACCTCATTTAGTTGGCAAGCGAATGGAGCGTCAGTGAGCGGTACGATTGATGTTTCAATTAACCTTGTACAAGGTTGTGTGATTAATGGAAATAATGCGGTAGATGCAGCTTCTGGCGTTGGCTTTGGCTCACTTGCCTTTGGAGACGTGCCTGCAATCTTCAGTGAACAAGATGGTGTGGTAAATGGTGGTAGTGCGACGGGTATTGAAGTGCTTTGTAGTAACGGTGTGACACCGACGTTTACATTGGGCACCGGATTGTATGATGCAAGTGCGACCGTTGGTACCTACGCGATGTCAAATGGCGCGCAATTTATTGATTATACGTTGTTTACCGATTCAGACCGAAGCACACAAATTATACAAGGCGGGACGGTAGCTCTGTCTGAATTTACTAGTGCAACATCGCAAACTATTGAGCTTTTTGCGAAAGCTTACGGTACGAGCAGCATTGCCGGCACATACTCCGATACCATCAGTGTGACGCTAAGCTGGTAAAACGTGACGCTGGTTGTTAGGGGCTTTTCACTTGTCGCGATGAGTTTGTGTTGGCTTTGTTGCGTAATTCAGACGAGAAACCAAACCTCCTAAAGTTGAGCGACTTTTATACAATATACTGAGTTTCAG